>CAIRMR010000069.1 GCA_903879715.1 uncultured Bacteroidales bacterium | reverse complement strand
TATGACATTAATTATAAAGCCACTGGTGCGTCATCACACCATTTTTACGCTAATGGAACAGAAATATTTACGATTGATAAAACTGGCAATATTGGCATCGGAGTAAATTCACCGAGTCAGCCACTTCATATGAGTTCCGGTGCACATGTAACTACAGCCGGTGTTTGGGCAGATGCTTCGGACTCCCGACTGAAAACCAATGTCGTAAATACAACCTACGGCTTACAAACAGTGATGCAGCTTCGCCCGGTGAATTACACCATGGTTAAAGGCGGAGAAGCCCAGGTTGGTTTCCTTGCCCAGGAAGTACAAAAAATTGTACCCGAAGTAGTTAGTGGTACCGAAGGTGATATCGCCAAAGGCGAAACACTGGGGTTAAGTTATGGAAACCTGGTTCCGGTGCTTACCAAAGCCATTCAGGAGCAGCAGGCTGAAATTGAAGCACAGCAAAAACAAATTGATAAGTTGACAAAAATGGTTGAGGAACTGATGAAAAAATAATACTATATTTGACATAAAAATGTAATAACACAATAGTATTATAGCATGAAAAGAGACATTATCCAATTGTTCATAGAATGGAAAAGTCGTGTAAACCGCAAGCCATTGCTTGTGCGTGGTGCCCGCCAGGTTGGTAAAACGTTCGCTGTTACTGAATTTGGGACACAACAGTTTTCCCGCTTCGTTACCATTAACCTCGAAGAATCGCCGGAGTTTAAAAGCGTATTCAAAACCAACAATCCACAGCGCATCATTCAGGAATTGTCGGTGTTGAAAAACACGGACATTATACCCGGCGAAACCCTGCTTTTTATTGACGAGATACAGGCCTGTCCCGAGGCAATTGTGTGCCTGCGCTATTTTTACGAGCAGATGCCCGGGCTGCATGTAATTGCCGCCGGCTCGCTGTTGGATCATACACTCAGCGAAATACAGCTTTCCATGCCGGTTGGCAGGCTTGAATTCTGCTATATGCACCCGATGAGTTTCAATGAATTTCTGCAGGCACTATCCGAAGATAAGCTGTTGGATTATATCTCCACGTATTCCTTTGGTGAGTCATTCAGCGAAGCCATACATCTGAAACTGCTCGACCTGATGCGCTATTATATTTTTATCGGCGGCATGCCTGAAGCGGTTAAAGCATTTGCTGAAAGTCAAAAGCTGATTGACATCGAAAGGATACAAAGCAGCATATTAACCTCCCTGAAGTACGATTTTGCAAAATACGGCAGCAAAAGCCAGCAGAGGCACCTGATAAGCGTGTTAAATTATGTGGCCCAAAATACGGGTAAGAAAATTAAATATGTGAATATCGACAAGGAAGTGCGGTCGGTTAATCTGAAAGAAGCATTCTACAAACTTGAAATGAGCAGGGTTGTGAGCCTGGTTAAGCATACCGCATCGGCCGGGGTTCCGCTCACCACGCATCTGAATCCTGATATTTTTAAGGCATTCTTTTTAGATATCGGACTGGCAACTCACCTTTGTAAAATGCAGCTTATTGATCCGTTAAACATACTTGCCATCAACGAAGGTGCTTTGGCCGAACAATTTGCCTGTCAGCAATTGCTGAGCCTGGCAACGTCTTTTGACGAACCTCAGTTGTACTATTGGGTTCGTGACGAGAAAAATGCCAATGCCGAAATTGATTTTATTTTCCAGCACAACAACCTCACCTTTCCGCTTGAAGTTAAAGCAGGAAAAACCGGCACATTGAAATCGATGCATGTGTATCTGCTGGAGAAAAAGCTAAAAACCGGAATACGTTTAAACACCGATACACCTTCCCTTGGTGAGTTCACAACAAAAGTGCGATCAGGCACAACCCATGCTGAAATAACATTTAAACTGCTGTCGTTGCCCTTGTATATGAGCAGTCAGTTACCCCGTTTGCTCAGTAGTTTTTGAGTGCAATGCATTTTCTAAAAAAAAAGAATAACAAAAACAGGTAATTCAAATATTAAAACAAAATAAAATGAGAACCATCCGCACAATCCTTATCATTGTAGCATTTATAGCATTAGCAACTGTTACAAATGCCCAAAGCGTAGGCATCAACGCCGACGGATCAGCACCCGCTTCATCGGCCATGCTCGATGTTAGCTCCACCGCCAAAGGCTTTTTAGCCCCACGAATGACAGCAGCACAAAAAGCTGCCATCACCTCTCCCGCCACAGGATTATTGGTTTACCAAACCGATGCTCCCGCAGGCTACTACTACAACAGCGGCACACCGGCATCGCCCTCATGGATTCAGTTGGGTGCGGCTTCGGGTGCCAGCCAGTGGGCCACAGCCGGTAGTAATATTTATTATAATACGGGGAATGTCGGCATCGGGACAACTACACCAGCCTACAAACTCCATATTCAAGATGCCACATCACCTGCTTTAGCCATACAGTACAGCACTAATACTGATTATCCTTATCTTTCATCAAATACAATCAACGATCTTGTTATTGGAAGCGTAGGTTCGGGATCACATTCTGTTTTTAAATCAAACGGCAATGTTGGTATCGGAACAACTACACCTTACACCACTTTAACTGTAGGTTCGTCGGATGCAACTGCAAAAATTACGGCAGGTGGACCAAATACACACTTAACGCTTGCTGCCGCTGGACCAAATGGAAACATTTATCTTAATGCGGGAGGTGTGGAAAGTGGCAATTATTCAACATCGACAAGACTATTTGTCGGGGCCAATGGAAATGTAGGCATCGGAGCACTTGCACCGATCAATAAATTGCAAATCGGTTCAACTACTTATAGCGAAAATACTTTGGCAATGGGAAATGGTACTCAGAATTTCGCCATCGATATTAGCTGGAGTACCATTCCAACATTTTATTCTGATAATAATTTTTCCTTCATGGCTTC
>CAIRMR010000068.1 GCA_903879715.1 uncultured Bacteroidales bacterium | reverse complement strand
TTGACTCACAGGCGGATGATATTATTTTGTCATGGAGTTCCATGTGACCCGTAAAAAAATAAATAATAACACATGAAAAGCATAATCTTAATAATTTTAATAAGCTTTCTTATGGTAAGTTGTATAGGCATTAAAAAAGCTAACGAGAGTTTCATTTCCGTTTGTAAATCATCTAATGATACAATTCATATCGATTATATGGATGATGCACATTCTATTGTATCAATAGATCGTGAAGTAAAAAGCGATACTCTGTTTCTGAAAGTTTATGTGGGTCTATTTAGACCCCAAAATATCTTTGAGATTAAACTTGATAAAGTGATTGGTTATGTAAATACAGGAACTAAAACATATAATTTTGATGAAATGCATACCTGCCCAAAAATTTATACAGGCGATGAGGGAATTGAATATTTAAAAAGCCAGAGAAAAACATATTAGTATCTTCAAAAAGCACATTTCTGAGGCTGAGACTCAGGATACAATATATTTGCCTTTATAATTTGTTGCCTTCTTGCAAAAATAATCTCCAGCATTACCTCTTCCTGCCTCAATTGCATTCCTTCCATATTTCTCTATCTTTGCATTTCATATATAGTTCGATATCATGCCGGTTAATGCTGCCAACGATTTCAGCGATTCGTATAAAGTCGCGGTTTTTTTATACAAATGGCGAAAAACGCTGCTGATACTGTGTGGTGCAGCGGCTGTGCTTTCGGCAATCTTCTCATCGCCTTTATTTGTAACGCCTATGTTTAAGTCGACGGTAATAATGTACCCGGCGGCAAGTAATTCTGTTTCAAAATTATTGCTTAACGACAACACAACCATAAAGCAGGATATGCTCGCCTTTGGCGCGGATGAACAAATCCAGCAAATGCTTCAGATACTGAATTCAAACAGGATCAAGGATAAAGTAATTGCAAGATTTAAGTTAGCAGAACATTATGGCATTGAACCGCAAGCTAAATATTATCAGACAAGTGTTTACAGTCAGTTCAGGTCGAATATTACGTTTAAACTAACCGAGTACCAGGCGGTAAAGATTACAGTACTCGATAGCGATCCTCAATTGGCTGCTGATATCGCTAACGGAATAGCAGCTATACTCGATTCTGTAAGGACTGATATACAAAAAGAGCGGGCCATCCAGGGATTTAAAATCGTTGAGACTGAGTACTTTTCGCAACAAAAGCAGGTACAGGCAATGGAAGATTCGTTAACGCAAGTTATGAAACTCGGGGTGAATGATTACGAATCCCAGGCCGAAATGTTGAACCGTCAACTTGCAAAGGAAATTGCCAGTGCAAATACACGGGGCATTAATGCATTGACAGAAAAGCTGAAAATACTCTCGCAATACGGCGGGCCTTATGTTTCCTTACGTGATGCCCTGCTTCTGGAGAAGACGCAACTGAGCTTCATCAAAGCAAGGTACGAAGAGGCAAAGATAGATGCTTACTCAACAATGCCGCAAAAGTTTATAGTTGAAAACGCAATCAAAGCCGAACGCAAATCATTTCCGGTTATCTGGATTGTTGTGGCGCTATCAACCCTGGCTACTTTGCTCGCCGCGATATTGGTGATACTGCTGGTTGAACGAGCTCCTGAATTCCTTCGGAAAATCAAACACGCTGAGAGTTAGAATTAGCTCACATCACGAAAAGTATCTGATTTTTAGTTACATCGGCGCTTATTTTGTCCGTATTATCATGTTCAATTAGTATGGTTTCCAGGTAGTAATCAGTAGTATTGGCTTTAAAATTTTGACGGAAAAACTTAAAATATCTGTTGTCTATCTTGTAACAGCACTCTTTGTATTGTTAAATACATGGTTTGTGTACAAGGAACTCTACATTGGATTGCTTATTCCGATAACAGGCTTTTTGTTGCTTATGTATATTTTCAGCCTTGAGAATATCCTGTTACTGGCAGTATTTGTTACCCCATTAGCCATTAATCTGGGTGACTACGATTTTGGAGTCAGTATTTCGGTTCCCAGTGAACCTCTTCTGATTGGTATTCTTTTCTTTTTGGTTCTTAAAATCCTTCTCGAAGGTGGAGTCGGGCGAGGAATCGCAAGGCATCCTGTAACCATTGCTATCCTGTTCAACCTGTCGTGGATGCTGATAACAGCAGTTGCTTCGGATTTGCCTGTAATTTCATTAAAATATTTTTTATCGCAATTGTGGTTTATTGTGCCGGTGTATTTTGGCGGGTTAATGCTTTTTCATATCAAAAGCAATATCCGGAAATTTGTCTGGGCTTACGCATCCTCATTGGTCATAGTGATTCTTTATACAACCTGGGCTCATATGGGCTTTGGTTTCAGCGAGAAAGCAGGGCATTGGGTTATGACTCCTTTTTATAACGATCACACTGCTTATGGTGCAGTTTTAGCTTTATTTATTCCGGTAATTCTTGCGATTGCATTAGATAGTACGTTATCCCGAAAACAACGTATTCTGGCAGCTATTACCGGGCTTATTTTCCTGCTTGGCCTGTTTCTTTCGTACAGCCGGGCTGCCTGGGTTAGTGTTGGATTTGCTCTTGTAGTTTTGGTATTGGTAAAGTTACATATACGGTTCAGATGGATTGCAATTTCGACGGTTACGTTGTTTGCCATTTTCTTTACGTTCAAGGTTGAGATTCTTGATAAGCTCGAAAAGAACAAACAGGATGCCTCTGCCAATTTTATTGAGCATATTCAATCCATTTCCAATATTTCTTCTGATGCATCTAACCTTGAGCGCATTAACCGCTGGCAGGCGGCTTTACGTATGTTTTCGGAGAAACCTGTTCTGGGGTGGGGGCCTGGAACCTACCAGTTTGAATATGCGCCATTTCAACAAAGGAATGAAAAAACAGTGATAAGTACCAATTTTGGTAACAAGGGAAATGCACATAGCGAGTATATCGGGCCTCTTGCCGAATCCGGAGTTTTAGGTTTGCTCGGTGTGCTGTTTCTTGTTATAACTGTTGTATATACCGGTCTGAATGTTTATAAAAAGGCAGCCAGTCATCAGACCAGATTAATGGCTCTGTCAGCGACTCTTGGCTTATTAACGTATTTTGTACATGGACTCATGAACAATTTTCTGAATACAGATAAGGCAAGTGTTCCATTCTGGGGACTGGTTGCCTGTGTAGTTGCATTGGATTTATATTATACTTCAGAAGAAATAAACGTAAAATAAGTAATGGTTAAAATTTAATGTCGTATTTTAATCCTATATTTTGTAAAACACCTACCAATCGTTCTTTGAGGTTCTGAAAACAGAGATAGGCATCAAAACTCAGCCAATGATATTTTATTCTTCGCCAAAGGATTTCTATCAAGTTCAATTCAGGAGAATAAGGGGGTAAAAAGTAAAT
>CAIRMR010000067.1 GCA_903879715.1 uncultured Bacteroidales bacterium | reverse complement strand
TTGACTCACAGTAGCATGATATTATTTTGTCATGGAGTTCCCCGCCTGTAGCGGGCAGGCATGTGACCCGTAAAAAATACCTGCGAAGCAAGCATTAATACCGCTGAAAATAAGCAATGAATTAATAAATAATAACACATGAATTTTGAGCATACGTCATCTTAATTTATCTCGTAATCTGTGTAATCTGTGGCAAATATTTGTTTGTCAATGTTATAAATGAACTGATTAGTTACAAAAAAAATATTTCTTTATGCCAGGTTAATGGATACATAGATTATATTTGGAAGTAAATTACTTTTGCATTGTATGCTAATTCTATCCGCATTCTATGAAATCCAACGATATTTTAATCCGAAATGTCACAATAGTAAACGAAGGAACGCGGTTCATCGGCTGCGTACTTATAAGCGGTCAATTGATAAAAGCAGTTGTTGAAGGGGAAATGCAACCAGCCAGTGATTGTGAAGTAATGGATGCAACTGGCTTGCTGTTGCTTCCGGGAATCATCGATTGCCACGTGCATTTTCGCGAACCGGGCGTTATCCATAAAGCGGATTTGTCAACCGAAAGCCGTGCAGCGGTTGCAGGCGGAGTAACTTCGTTTTTCGAAATGCCGAACACCCAGCCTCAAACCGTTACTCTGGAATTACTGGAACAAAAAATGGCCCTGGCAGCTGAAAAATCGCTTGCCAATTATTCGTTTTTCCTTGGAGCAAACAACAGCAATATCAACGAAATTATAAATGCCGATCCACGTACAGTTTGCGGCGTAAAAGTTTTCTTCGGAGCATCAACAGGCAATATGCTGGTAGATAAAATCAGCACTCTGGAAGAAATTTTTAAACGTTCACCCATTCCGGTAGCTGCTCATTGCGAAGACGAAGCTGTGGTCCGCGCCAACACCGAAGCCATGCGTTTAAAATATGGTGATGATATACCTATAGAAATGCACCCGCTGATCAGGAACGCTGCGGCATGCTATCGCTCCAGCGAACTGGCTGTTACCCTGGCCCGCAAATACAATACCCGCCTGCATATCACACATTTATCCACCGCCGCTGAACTTGGTTTGCTCGACAATACAATTCCATTGGCTCAAAAACGTATTACTGCTGAAGTTTGTACGCACTACCTTTGGTTTTGCGATGAAGATTATGCCCGGCTTGGCACGAAACTGAAAGTAAACCCGGCAATAAAATCAGCAGCTGACAGAACGGCGCTTATGCAAGGATTACTAGGCAACAAAATTGATATAATTGCTACCGATCATGCACCGCACCTGGCTGAAGAAAAGAGAAATACCTATTTTAAAGCACCCTCAGGCACTCCTCTTGTACAGCATTCCTTACCTGCAATGCTTCAAATGGTACGGCAAGGCAAAATTGAACTGGTCACTTTGGTCGAAAAAATGTGCCACGCGCCTGCAATTTGTTATAACATTGAAAACCGTGGTTTTATCCGCCCCGGATATTTTGCAGATCTTGTTCTGGTTAATCCTGAACACAAATTCACCGTCAGCAAAGAGAATATTTTGTATAAATGCGGCTGGTCGGTATTCGAAGCTACAACGTTCGATGCAAGTGTTGAAAAAACCTTTGTTAACGGGCATCTTGCTTTCAACAACGGAACAATAAACGATAGCGTTAAAGGATTAAGGCTTACGTTTGACAGAAAATAATCGTAACTATCAGGGAGGACCAGAGAAAGAAAAGCAATAAAAGGTTTAAGGCATAAAGCCTTACCCGGAATTAGTTTATCCTAAAAGTTAAATAATACAAATATTGTTTCTGCAAACTTCTCTTTATTTCGAATTTCCTTTCTAACTCTATACCTCAACCTCAACCTCCACCTCTAAGCCTCTATAAATTATCCATCTGCTCTTAAATACATAGAAATAGACAACAATGACTAAAATTCTGCTTGTAACATCCTTGGCTGTAGTTTTATTTGGCTGTTCCCGGAAAGAGGTGATTGAGTCAACTTACGAGAACGGGAATTCTAAAGTTGTAAAATATTACCACAAAAAAGGCGGGAATCTTTTACTCGATAGTGAAGTGGTGTATTACGAAAACAAACATAAAAAAATAGAGGGCGAATATAAGGACGAGTTGCGTACCGGCCACTGGAAAGCATGGTACGAAAACGGAACTCTCTGGAGCGAAGGTGAATATAAAGATGGAAAACGTAACGGCATTGGCGTTTTCTATCACGAAAACGGGAAAAAATATATCGAAGGGAAGTACCGCGATGATATTCGTGTTGGTGCCTGGCGTTTTTACGATACCACCGGAGTAATGACACGAGAAGTTGATTTCGACCAGGTTCCCGGGATTCCGAAGGCGGATTCTATACCTTGAAAAAATGCCTGAATATCATTTGACTGATTTCAGGCATTTTTATTTAAAGCTATATTTTCGTTATAACGTAAACTTCACAAATACAGGCAAGTGATCGCTGTATCCGCCAAAATATTTATCGCTGCTCATAGTGCGGTTGGGGCGCGATTCGCCGGTTTTATTTTTGAAAAGCAGGTATTCAGCTTTAAAAATCCCTGCATCGGTTACAGAAGTCCTCAAACCTTTTTTGCGCGAAAGCATGTTCCCCGATACTATAACCTGGTCGAAAAGATCCCAGTCCTTGTAATACAGGCTGCCTTCTCCTTTTTTGAATTCGGGATATAATAATCCGTATAAGCTATTGTTACTGATGGCTTGATCAGGACTCAACGCTTTCATGCCTTCAGTGATGCTTTTATCTGAGGGCTCGTCATTAAAATCACCGAGAATCAGAATATTGGCGGATTTATCAAGTTTTTGAATGGCATCGAGTTTAGCCCTTAATACATTGGCTGCCGCCATGCGTTTAGCAGCAGAAATTTCAGAACCTTCACGCCTCGAAGGCCAGTGATTGATAAAAACATGCAGTATTTCTCCTGAATTTAGTTTGCCTTTAACATACAGAATATCGCGTGTAAGGTCATTATCCGGTAATGTAACATGCAAGGGTTCGGAAGTAACAACTTTAAATGTTGCCGGGTTGTAAAGCATAGCTGCGTCAATGCCGCGTTCGTCGGGGCTGTCGTAATGAACTATGCTGTATTTTGCTTTACTGAGCCCTGCTGAAGAAGTAAGCATTTCGAGAACCTGCTGGTTTTCAATTTCCGCAAAGCCTATCAAATCGGGCATAGCAGGTGTGGTTATGTCGGCAATAACTTGTGCTGTATGATTGATTTTAGTTTCAAGCCGTACACTTGTCCATGGCACTTTTCCTGAAGGTGTAAATTCATCATCGTTTATTTTTGGGTCGTTCACAGTGTCATACAGGTTTTCTACATTATAAAACATGGCCACAAAAGGCTGTTTTGCTGGTTTTGAGTTTTTGTTTGCCGGTTGAGCGACAACTGCGAGCATTGGTAGTAATGCTATAGCAAAAAGAATGTTCCTGATTTTCATAGGTTATATTTGTTTTTAACGATCCATTACCTGCCCGATGCAGGTTGGGAAAATGTTATCAGGCTATTTTCTCTGTAATTGCCTGTTTTTAAAAAGAGAGGGCAAATGTACTGTTTTATTTTTTTTATAAAGGAATGAAAATTTTATACCAGGCGTATAGAAATCTGATGGCATAAAAAAACCGGTTTCTTTTGAAACCGGTTTTCTGTAAAGTATGATATATGTTCTTAGTCAGCAGCAATTACAAGGTATTTGCTTCTGCTCCAGAAATCGGTGTAGTTCAGGATAACCAGTTTTTCAACAGATTTCTTGCCAGTAGCTACTAATTTATACGATCCGGATGGATGGTTCGACAGAAGAACTGCTTTTTTCTTATTGATTGGAAGTTCAGTAAAGGTTGTAATGTCAGCTTTTGTGAAATTTGATTTGTCAAAATCGGCGGTAATAGTCTTTGCGCGGCCAATTCCAATAAATCCACCTGTTTTATCAATAACCTTTTTGTCTTTCAGATCTTTGGTAGTGCCGATTACATAGTAGGCTGTGTTCAAAGCAGCTGTTTTCTCGTCAATGGCTTGTTGTTTGGCTCTGTTTTCAGCACTTAGGTTGTCAACGTTAGCATTCAGGTTTGTTACCTGGTTACCTAAATCCGCAACTTTAATGTTTAGTTTGCCAAGTTGATCTTTTAAATCTGCAATTTCAGCATCTTTTTCAGCTATTGATTTTTCAAGGTTGGTAATCATAGCCTCAAGTTCAGCCACTTTGGCGCCGGAACCTTTAAGCTGTTTGCGTAAAGAAGCAACCTGTGCGCGGTTTTTTTCGAGCAACTGATAAATGGAATTGATGTCGCCGGTAATCTGTTCACGGGCACTGGATTGAACTTCTGTACCGCCTTTAGTGTTCTGGCTGATAATATTTTCTTTCATTTTGATTGAGTCGAGGTTCGACTGAATCTCATTAAAAGCTCTTACGAACTCCATAACGGTAGTGTCCTTTTGAAAACCAAGAGCAAGAAGACTGTCATTTTTAGCTTTAAGCCTTGCGTTTTCTTCTTTCATCTTATTGCAACTCACGGTCATTAACATTGCCGGAATAAGCATCAATAACAATAGTTTTTTCATAAAGTTTTTTTTGGTTAACGGTTTAATAACGTGCAAAGGTACAATCAATTGTAATGAATTGGTTTATTTTTATAAAATTTGTTTATTTTATTCATAAAATCAAGAATGATAAGGGTTTTAGAAGGTTAATATTTTATATGTATTCAGAATATGCCGCGATCTTATTAGGATTTCGCCTTAACTTAGGTCTAATTGGAACAGTAAATTTACATAAAACGTTGATTAAAGGTCTGAAAATTGATCTTTCTGCCCCAAATCTTTTCGTGATTTATTCGTAATTTGTTTCCTAATCATCCTGGTATTTAACCGAAAACCAAGGCAGTGTACAAAGATGATGTTTTTAAAGATCTCATTCCGTCAATAGTGGTTTTAGCTTTTTCCCACGACTGTTTTCATTACCTTTGCCGTTACAGCTAATAATTATGACTTCATATCCCCAAATTATCCTCAAACCTGGCAAAGAAGGTCCGGTACTGCGTTTTCATCCCTGGATCTTTTCCGGAGCCATTGATAAAACAGTGGGTAAGCCGGCTGAAGGGGATATTGTGGAGTGCTTTTCTTCTGCAGGAACATACCTGGCAACCGGTCATTGTATGCCAGGGTCACTGGCGGTGAAGCTTTTTACTTTCAAAAGACAGGTAATAGACAAAGCTTTCTGGAATGCAAAAATCCTGGAAGTATGGCAGGTTCGCAAATCAATAGGTCTGATTGATAATCCGGACACCAGCGCTTACCGGTTGGTGCACAACGAAGGTGACAGCATGCCAGGATTAATTGTAGATGTTTACGATTCTCTTGCTGTGCTTCAGGCACATTCGACCGGCATGCACGATATCAGGCAAACGCTGGCTGAAGCTATTGTTTCCGTTAGCGAAGGTAAAATCACATCAGTATATGATAAAAGTGCCGATGCCATCCGCAAGATGACCGGGCGTGTTGTTGGTGAAGGCTTCCTTATTGGTGATAGAGGTGAAGGCGAAGTTCTCGAACATGGACATCGTTTTCATGTAAATGCCGTAAGCGGTCAGAAAACAGGGTTTTTCCTCGATCAGCGTGAAAACCGGGAATTGCTTGCACATTACGCAAAAGATAAACAGGTATTAAATATGTTTGGTTATACCGGAGGTTTCTCAGTTTATGCTGCCAAAGCCGGAGCAAAGATTGTGCATACGGTTGACAGTTCAGTCCCGGCTATCGCGGTCGCTGAAAAAAATATGAAACTGAATGGCTTTGATGCTCCTGAATATAACTGTATTGTTGCCGATGCCCGTAAGTATATCGAAACAATGGAATTTGGCCAGTATGATGTAATAGTTCTTGATCCGCCGGCCTATGCCAAAAATGTAGCTTCGCGCAACCAGGCACTCAAAGGATACCGGACCATAAATGCGATGGCGCTGGCAAAAATAAAGAGTGGTGGAATACTGTTCACTTTCTCCTGTTCGCAGGTTGTTGACAGGCAGATGTTTACTTCAGCTGTAACAGCAGCAGCCATTGACGCAGGGCGGCAGGTCCGGATTATTCAGCATCTTTCGCAGCCACCCGATCACCCGGTGAATATTTTTCACCAGGAAGGGGAGTATCTGAAAGGGTTGGTGTTGCTGGTGGATTAGGATTTTGTTGATCGTGGTTTTATTACTTGTATTACAAAGTAATGCCCCTTGTTCCCCCTTTTGGGTTTCGGCTTCGCTCAACCTCCAAAGGGGGACACGTGCATAGAAAGCATGTACAAAATCCCCAATAATTTTTCAATTATAAAAAATGGTCGAATAAATTTATGGTCAACCATTGACCATTTTCAAATTACCATTTTCAATTAACTATTAACTACCCCAGCCCCTACCACGATTCCTTGCTATTCTTCAGCTGATCGATAACGCGCCGCAGTTTTTTAGTCGGGCGTCCGGCTCCGCGATCGCGGTATTCACTGTTGGTATCGCTGATCATTTGTACACGGTCGTACTCGGTTTGTAAAGTCAGGTCCTCCATGAAATCGGGGACCAGTTTGGCATTTACCCGGCTTTTGGGAAATTGTTTAACGCGTATCGTTTTAAAAAGAGGATTCAGGCTAACAGTTATAATATCGCCTTCCTTAATTTCTTTCGAAGCTTTTACATTGCTGCCGTCCATCTTCACTTTCCCGGCTTTGCAGGCATCGGTAGCCAGGCTGCGCGACTTGAACAGCCGCACTTCCCAGAGCCATTTGTCGATGCGGAGTGATTCGGTGGGCATTTTTGTTTAAAGAGAATTGAATTAAATGAAGAGTGAGCGAAAAAAAGCGACAAGGCGACACGGCGAGGGGCGAAAAGGCAAATAGTGTCGACTTCAGTCATCCTACATCGCACATCCGACATCCCACATCCGACATTCTTTATTTCTTCCTGAAATACACCTCCATCGGTACACCCGTAAAGTTGAACTGCTCGCGGATACGGTTTTCGGCAAATCGCTTATACGGATCTTTAACGTACTGAGGAAGGTTGCAGAAAATCACAAAAGTCGGATAAGGAGTTTTAATCTGGGTAATATACTTGACCTTCACTTCTTTCCCTTTAATAAACGGAGGAGGCGTGCCATCAAAAATAGGTAAAAGAACGTCGTTCAGTTTGCGGGTAGGGATGTGCTTTCTGCGGTTTTCGTAAACGGCAGTGGCTTCTTCAAGTGCTTTATGAATACGTTGCTTATTGAGTACCGAAGTGAAAACAATGGGCACATCAGTAAAAGGTGCAATGTTTTTACGGATGGCTTCTTCGTAATGCTTGTGGGTATTTGTATCCTTTTCGACCAGGTCCCATTTATTGACAATAATAACGATGCCTTTATGGTTGTTTTGGGCCAGTCTGAAAATATTCATATCCTGCGATTCCCAGCCCTGGGTGGCATCAATCATAATGAAAACAACCTCGCTGCTTTCGATGGAGCGTATGGAACGCATTACGGAATAGAACTCAATATTCTCGAATACTTTCGATTTTTTGCGCAAACCGGCGGTATCAACCAGCAGGAAATCGAAACCGAATGAATTGTAACGGGTGTAAATGCTGTCGCGTGTGGTTCCTGCAACGGGAGTAACTATGTTTCGTTCAACACCGAGTAAGGCGTTAACAAAGGATGATTTACCAACATTTGGTCTGCCAACAACGGTAAATTTTGGCAAATCAGGAAGCGTTTCCGGGGTAGCTTTATCAAATTCTTTTACAACCGCGTCCAGCAGGTCGCCGGTGCCACCGCCATTGGAAGATGAAATTCCAAATATTTCCTTGAATCCCAGGCTGTAAAAGTCCGAAACTTCATGGAATTTATCCGGGCTATCAATTTTATTTACTGCAAGGAATGCTTTTTTAGGAGAGCGGCGGATCATATTTGCCACATCTTTATCCAGCGGCGTAAGACCTTCGCGGGCATCAACCATAAAAAGGATTACATCGGCCTCTTCTATCGCAAGTTGAACCTGTTCAATAATTGCATTTTCGAAAATATCATCCCCTCCGATAACAACACCACCAGTATCGATAATCGAAAATTCAATTCCATTCCAGTCGCTGTGGCCGTAATGGCGGTCGCGTGTAACTCCGCTTGTTGGATCAACGATTGCATCGAGCGAACCGGTCATGCGGTTAAAAAAAGTGCTTTTCCCAACATTTGGGCGGCCAACAATAGCCAGAATATTTGCCATGAGTGATTTTTGCTTTGCTCTGTTTGGACTGGATGTTAAAGTAATTCAGGTATTTACAATCCGAAGTACTCTATGTGCAAACTGAATTTCTAATTTTCGGCAAAGGTAGCCTAAATTCTGAATTTTTTCATAATTGTTTCTGATATAATGGAATAGAGATTTAGGATGAGGTCAGGTATGGCTTTTTTGTTAAACAGAATGTGGGAGAACTCAGCACGATTCCTGCTTAATAATCAAAAACTCAAATCTGTGTAATTGCGAATCAGTTTCTATCCACAATACTCCGGGTAACTAATCAGTTTGTCTAAAGTATTGAAAAACAAATATATGCCACAGATAACACAGATTTCACAGACAATTATTCATCATTTTTAATTGAAATTAATTGAGAAACTGCTAAAAGCAGTTTAAAATCTGTGTAATCCGTGTAATCTGTGGCAAAAAAACATTATAATCAGACTGATTAGTTACTACTCCGGTAATTATTTTTAACCGCAAAGTGATGCACTGAGCCAGCCGAACTGGACGCAAAGTTTTAAAGCTTAGAATGTCAACACTTTAAGATACAAAGACTGCATTTCTTATCATGCTGATAATTAGTTGTTTGGAATTTATTAACGGACTATTGTATACAATTTGCCCGATTAAATTACGAATGTTACCCTGCTTTAATATCTCGTAACGATTCACTCTTACAAAGTGTTGAAAAACAAATATATGGGTGAGGGAATACTTACAATATCTAAACATTCAAAATAAAAATCCTTTGCACAAACTCAAATATGCTTTTGCTAAATTTATCTAACGGCACATTATGTTAATATTATCCTTTACTTTGAATGTAAAATAGAAGCAAAGCCTGAATGACATTTTCGGGATAAAAGGAATTACCGTTAACAGGCATTCAAACAAATCAAACTAATAAGCTGTGACAAAACTAAAAGTAAAACTACTGGCATTTCAGAATGCGCCGGATTCTGTTTTTGAGAAGGCGATTCAGCGGATTGAGAAAATACTCTCTCCCGAAAATTATTCACTTACTGAAAGCGATCCCGATATCTTGTTTTTTCTGTCAGGCGGTTCCGAACAACTTGCATTGAAACAAGTTTCGGAGGGTAATTTTTATGTGCTTATCGGTTCGAGGCACGACAATGCCTACGCTTCGGCTACGGAAGTTAAGGCATATCTGAACAGTATAAATATACGGTCGTTGCTTCTGGACGAAGAAGAAGCCGAAACTCCCGCGCTTCTCAAGGACTTCTATATTGTAAAACAGGCTTTGAATAATTTGCGTGGAAAAAATCTCGGGCAAATCGGGCAGGTTTCGGATTGGCTTATTTCCTCGGCAATTCCAGCAGATTTACTGCAAGAAAAACTAGGGATTAAATTAAATGTACTTCCCTGGAGCAAATTGGCTCATTTTTCTGAATTTAAAGTGTCTGAACAATTTCTTGATTCTTTTTCGGATGTTAAGCATATGGATCTTACCGAAACCGCGAAAGTAAGTGAAATGTTGACGGATACCATTCAAAAAGGGAAGCTGGATGCTATTACGGTGGAATGTTTTCCGATGGTACAAAAGGACGGTGTTACCGCTTGCCTGCCACTGGCAAAATTCAACAACGAAGGAATTCCTGCTGGCTGCGAAGGAGATATTACGGCAATTACAGGCATGATGCTCTGTAAAGAACTTACAGGAATTATTCCCTGGATTGCTAACATCAACAAAGCTACGGATGAAGTATGTATGTTTTCGCATTGCACTATAGCGCCTGGTTTGGTTTCCGGTTTTACGGTAAAAACGCATTTCGAAACGGGGAAAGGTACCGCCATCGAAGGTGATTTTAAAGGTGATTTAATAACAATTTTCCGTTTTGATAATAAGCTCAGTAAAGCATTTATTGCCACGGCAAACATAAGCGGCCGGCCAAAATCATCCTCAGCCTGCCGTACACAAATTGAAGTGAAACTTACAGGAAATGAAGTAAGATTGCTTAGAGAAAGTCCGCTTGGCAATCATCATCTTATTTTTCCGGGCGACTGCAAAAAAATACTTCATTTAGCCTGCCTGCTGCTTGGAATTGAAGTGTTGAAATAAACTCATCTCTGACAGAATTTTCTACTCATTAAGCCTTATATATGGCTGGGATATCATTCCGTTTGCCTTTCCACATAAAAGTTAAAAGCCCGACCGGGAATCCTGATAATCTGATTTCATTCTTCTGTAAAATACAGCCATTTCGCTAGCAAAACGGGATGGCTGTATGTTTTTAATTCTATATAAAATTGACTAACAATAGGATACCCCGTAATTCCGGCGTTACTTGCCGATAAGTACCAGGCTGTAAAAGTCATTCATCGATAAATTTCCTGTGTTCATCCGACACTTACCGCCATCGGTAGAATAAGTTTTTTGCACTGATAGAAGTGATAGTATCTTTGCTTCGTCATTCTTACAAAAGGAATAGAAATATGGAAAATTAAAAATTAACAAAACCATAAAAATTAAAAAATCAGTTCATTGTAACCTTTATTAAAACAAATCGTCATTAATACAAATCAATAAACTTAAAACTCCCTCGAAAGAGATAAAAAAATAGAAAGATGAAAACAGCAAGATTTACTTCAGCCATTGCAACCTTAGGCCTGGTATTATTTATGTCAATAGCTTCAATAGCTAATTCCGGCCAATTATATACCGGTGATTTGCCAAGATCGGGAGATAAGAGCATGAATATTTCAAACGCATCCGAAAAGGATTTAAGCTACCTGCGTTTTGATGTTACCAGGTATAGCAACGAAAATGAAGAAACATATATGGTAAATAGTTCCTTGAATTACCTGCGTTTCGATGTAAATAATTATATCAGTAATACTGAATCTGAGGCAATAGAGCTGCCGGTGTCCAATGAATTTGAATACCTGCGTTTCGATGTAAACAATTTCAACGAAAGCAACACTGAAAGCATGAACGAATTGCCAGTTAATGAGTTTGACTATATCCGCTTCGATGTAAACAACTTTGCTTCCGCCGGAAATAATGCAATTGACGAATTGCCTGTAACAGAATAATGATTACGGGCAAAAGAGTCCGGAATCATTTCCATATATCGCCAGTCCTGCCAGCAGCAGGACTTTTTTTATGCCCTGGAATGAGATAAAAGTAGTTATCTGTTCATTATGCTATATAAAATTTTGCAATAACAGGTTTTTGTTATCCTGAAATGGTAGTATGCCTACGAAGCCTGTGCTCACGGCCTAATCTGTCTATGAGCTTTTTTTATCTTAATCTTAAGAAGTGAAATCCTGTAAACTTTAACCGGAATTGTGTAAAGTAATACCATTTGGAGACTGTAATTTTGCCCTTGATAATCGAACTCATTTGCATTGGGAATGACAGAAATTATACCTGTTTAAACTTTAGAATCCATATTTATCTACTAAAAAATTAAACATTATGAAAAAATTATTTTTTGCATTGGTAATCCCGGTTCTAATGATGGGTGCCGGATGCACACAACAAAAAGAGGAAATTGCCAGGTTGATGGCATCAAAAGACAGCCTGATAGCTGTCAGCACGGCTAAAGACTCAATGGTTGCTGACTTTGTTAATGCCTTTAATGATATTCAGTCGAACCTGGATTCAATCAAGATGAAAGAAAAAATCATCAGCAATACAGCTAATGGAAGTTCTGAAGTTAAAGTCCGGTCAAGGGACCAGATTAACAGCGACATTAACCAGATTTATAAGCTGCAACAGGACAACCGGGCATTGGTTGCATCATTGCGCTCGAAACTAAAAAAATCGGGTATTCATACCGCTGAGTTGGAAAAGATGATTGAGAGCCTTAGCCAGCAAATCGAGGAAAAAGATGTGCAGATCGCTCAGCTTAAGGACGAACTTTCAAAGGTAAACGTACAGGTAACCGATCTTACTACCAAAGTCGGAGATCTGAATGCCAATGTTGAAAACCTGAATACTATTACTGCCCAGAAACAGAAGGTAATAGAGGAAAAAACTACCGAACTCAATACAGCTTATTATGTGGTTGGTACGACCAGTTATCTGAAGGAAAAGAAAATTGTAACCAAGGAAGGCGGATTTATTGGCATAGGCCGTAAGAAAGAACTTACTCCTGATGCCGATAAGAACGCGTTAACAAAGGTTGATATTACACAATTGAAAGCTATTCCAATTATGAAGAGCAAGGTTGCTGTTTTAACCTCGCATCCGAAAAGCTCCTACCGTCTCACAGGTAAAAATTTATCAGATAGTTTAGTTATAACAAATCAAAAGGATTTCTGGAGTCTATCTAAAGTTCTTGTTCTTAATATAAAATAATATACTTGTGGCAAAGGGGCGAATCCGGTTCGAAAGACCGGATTTTTTTTGCTTTCCCTTTTTGCCGGAAGTTATAATGATTGGAATTAAGTTTCATTTAAAAACCACTGAAAGTATTTTAAGCTGTGAATCATTGCGAACTTAGTAAAGCGATCTCATGAGCGAAGCGAATAACAAAGCGATCTCACCGAAGGTAATCTGTGGCTAAATCACCTTTTATTCATGCTGATTAGTTCTCATGACTCAAAGTGATTCCGGATTTTTGTGACGCTATTTGTCCCGGATAATTCTGATTAGTATGATGAAGAATGCAATTACAAGAAGTATGTGAATAAAAGGTCCGAAATTATAAAAGATAAAACCAATGATCCAAAGGAAAGTCAGAACCATTGCGGAGAGATAGTATTTATTGGCCATTGTATCTTTTGAATTTGAATGCATCATAAGCACAAAGGTATTTGTGATCCAGCACGAAATAGTTACATCATTAAGATAAAATATTACAGGATTTTCCTTTTAATTCAAGCGTAATAATGTATTTATGATTCTGCTCATCCTGGTTTAAAGCGGTTATTCTTTGATTAATCTCTCTGGGGGAAATATGGACTGTTGCCCGGCTTTTAAACCCGCTCCGGAGATTAATGCGCTATAAAAAGATTTCCTTATACCGGAAGATAAACAAAGAAGCTGGCTCCAATGCCTGGTTTACCTTCAGCAACAATGAACCCATTATGGTTTTCCGCGATTTTTTTGCAGATAGAAAGACCGATTCCGGTGCCAACGTATTCAGTTGTATGATGGAGCCGGTGAAAGAGGATAAAAATCTTTTCGGCATACTGCTGGTCAAATCCCATTCCATTATCGGAAATTGAGATTTTGAAATACTTTTTGCGTGTATCAGTAATGAAATCCGGATAATCGCGGGCAGCCAGCTTCTCACATTCAATTTTAATTATTGGCGCAACATCAGGCTTACTATACTTTAACGCATTCCCGATCAGATTAACAAACAATTGTTGAATCTGAAACGCAATTACGTTTAAGATTGGCAATTGTACAGATTGAATAACCGCGTTTTTCTCTTCAATATCATGGGCCAGTTCCTGGTTCGCGTTTTCAAGTACTATGTTCAGATCTGTTTTTTCAAAAATTTTCTCAGCTTTATTTGTGCGCGAAAACAACAGCAAATCATCAATAAGTATCCGCATCTTATGAGCGGATGAATCAATTCGGGATATATATTCTTTGCCCTGCTCCGAAAGATTTACCTTGTCATTATCGGTAATCCGTGAAATGAAAGTCTGGATTTTGCGGAGTGGCTCCTGTAAATCGTGACTTGCCACACGGTTAAAAGATTCTAATTCCTTAATGCTTTGTTCCAGTTCATGGTTTCTTTCTTCCAGCGCGACATTGCTCAGGTGATAGTCAGTAATATCTTTTCCTATTCCGATATGCATTTTACTTTTATCGTCCGAAATAAATTTGCCTGTTGACATAAAATAACGCAATTCGCCGTCTGTACGGATTATACGGTAATAGTGGGGATATGTTTTCCCATGAATAAGAATATTATCTGCAGCGTCTCTCCCAATCGCCTCATCTTCGGGGTGAACGAATTTAAGGAAATTCTCAATGGATGGTTTAAACGATTGAGGTTCACAACCCAATAACCTGTATAAGTTATCGGAATACGTCAGTTCGCCGGTTACCAGGTTCCATTGCGATATATAAAATTCCCCTATTACCTCGGCATGTTGGATAGATTCATTGGTAATCATCAATTCGGTATTCGATTTTCTTAAAACACTCAGATCCTTATTGATTTTGATAAAAGCTAAAATAAATACCAGTAAAGAGAAGATGGCGAATATAAATGTTGAGACAGGGGAAAAGATAACTTCCCTTTCATATTTTTTCTGATGCTCGTTAAAATAGGAGATTTCCAGGTCTTCCATTTTATTGATCTGGTTACGGATTTTATCCATAACTGTTTTTCCTGCCAGCAAATTTTCATTTAATTGACTTTCGGTAACGGTATTTTTCCTTATACTTTCCAGTGAAAGTTCCATCAGGTCAAGCCTGGCGTATATCAGTTTCAGGAGTGAATCGAGGTTAGCCTGTTGCTGCTGGTCAACAATAGTTAAGGCTTTTATTTTGATAAATGAAGCGTATATCTGATCTTCAACTGATTTATAAGGCTTCAGGAAAACAGGATTCCGGGTAATAATAAAACCACGCTGCCCGGTTTCGGCATCTTTAAGCATCGAAAGTACATGCTCCAGCTGATACTGAATTTTGTAGGAATGCACAAGCAGGTCGGAAGATTCGTTGAGCGCTTTGGTGTGCTTATACGAAACACTGGAAATATAAAGCAGCATGAATATAGATACCACAAAAAGGGCTTTCAGGAAGAAAGCAGAATTAAGGATGGACTTTATGAACTGAATCTTCATAATGAGTTCAAAGACTAAGTAAGTAATTATCCCTGTTCAGCCCGGAGGTTTGGTATTGCCAGTTAACAGTGATTACCTGTTCCAGGATTTTTTTCAGTGTATTAAAATCGCTGGGCTTTTTTATATACACATTGGCTCCCTGTATAAAAGTCGCTTCAATGTCTTTTTCAGAAGAAGAAGTTGAATAAATAGCAATAGCAATATCCTTTAAATGTGCCAGTTGCTTAATTTCCAGCAAACAGTCAATCCCGTTTTTACGGGGCATGTTGAGGTCAAGAAAAAGTATATGAGGCAGTTGAATGTTATCCTGTGCGAGGTGGTTCATTAATTCTACACCGTCATTTACCATCTTAACGCTGGTATTTATCTTAATTTCCTGGAATGCTTCTTTAAAAAAGAGGCGATCGTCCTCATCATCATCAGCCAGTAAGATGTGTATAGGGTTCTTGGGCATATTTAAATTTTTATCAATAAATTTTGTTGAGGTGAATATGACTGGAAATTCATTCTTTCAAATTTATACTATTTTCGCGCCTTTTTTTAATAATTCGCTGAAACGCTGATGGTGTGATTCCCGTAATGCCCTTAAACTGGTTACTGAAATGGGCTACACTGCTGTAATTAAGGGTATATGCAATTTCAGTAAAAGTAAATTCATTTGTGCTTATCAACTGTTTCGCGCGCTCAGCTTTTTGAAGTAAAATGAAATTTTCAATGGAAGTGTAAGTGATTTCTGTAAATACAGAAGAAAGATACCCGTATCGTTGCTTCAGCTTATCAGTTAAATAAGCAGAATTAGAGATTGGAAGTTTATCCTCCGAATACACCATTTCGATAATGGCGTCTTTAATCTTTTGAACCAGAACGCTCTTTTGTGTTTCAACAATCTGGATTCCATAAAGGTTTAAACAGGTGTCGAGTTCCTTCATTTCTGAACCTGAAACAGCATCGTCAATTTCTATTTCGGCAAAACCCAGGTAATCGTAATTCAGCCGCAATTTATCCAACTGCTCCTGTATTATTTTTTTAAACGCAATATTTGAATCAAATTTCAGGTAGAGTTTCATTGGTATTTATTTTAAATCTATAACATGATGTTATACCTGATGAAAACGGGTTAATGATCAATTTATTCCAAGTAAAATTAATAAAATTATTAGGTGGAACGATAGATTCCTGTAATTACCGGAAGTATAGGGCTATAGGGAAGCCATTTTCTGATTTCAAAAAATGCCCGTAGCTGGGTGCTACGGACATTGTGTGGCCTTATCCTGGTAAATAAAAATATTTACTTCGGGAAAGGATATATATAGAGGTATTTGAATAGTAAATCTGTACCGGATTCCATTTTATCAGGGTTTGAATCAGGCTATAATTGGTTCTCATAGCACTTATGGCTCGTACTATTTAAGATGCGTTTATATGTCTGAATTAATCCTACACAAAATTACAGATGTTATTCATGATAAATTTTACACAATTATCCTTAATTGTTATATCATTTCACTTTTTGTAACTAATCAGTTCATTTAAAACATTGACAAACAAATATTTGCCACAGATTACACAAATTGCGCAGATAAATTAAGCTAGCGTATGATCAAATTTCAAATAAAAAACTGCTAAACGCAGTTTTAATCTGTGAAATCGGCGTAATCTGTGGCAAAAATGCCTTTTGAGTAGGCTGATTAGGTACCACTTTTTTTAATCTGAAACAGTATAACCAGGTTAAATTAATGGGATAGCATTGAGGTTCTAATTATCTGGATAACAGTAATGAGGTTTATATCATAACCGATTTATTTTTTTGTTTCGTCATATTGGGGGCGACATGCTGACAAGGACAATACACGCCATGCGGCACAAGACAAGTGCCGTCAGCAGTTTCACCCTAAAAAGAAAAGCCTCATTAATTCGATGCCTCTGTATCCGGAGCTTTCTCCGTTTTAGAGATCTTTTTCGAAAGGAATCCGGCAATCAACGGGCCAAGGCTTGAAGTTCCATCGTTGCTGGTAACCAGTGTATCGGGAACAATTTTTACATTTTCTCCTGCTATTTTTTCGGCAACCTGAACGGCAATAATGCCTTCCTGCCCGATTGCCTTTTGTTGTTTTTAGCAGGCTTAATCCGGATTTGTATCATCATCAAACCTGATTTTCAGGGTTCCTAATTTATCGATAACATAAGCGATCCAAAACAATAAAAGTGGCAGAATCACTATAAAATACCTGTTTACAGCACTTAATAAAGAAATGCCTGCTAAATAAAGAAATGCGATTGCTAACACAAAACCAACAGTATATGGAATTTTTCGCCAGTTTACAACGCTCGAAATAAAGCAAAACAGCATTAAGGTGAACAGAACCGCAAAGTACCATATTTTAAGTATGGTATGTTCGAACATAAAATTATTTGGGAAACTAAAAAATACACGACTAAGGTTTGCCGTAATGTTTTTAAGGTATTTTACCGGATGTGTCTTGATATTATTGAGAGCTATTTTTTTATATACATCATCTTTTTGAACGCCGTTGTATTTAAGTATCTCTTCATAATCTTTCTGATGATTAAGCTTTAGTAATTGAGTGGAAATATTGGTTCCTGTATCGCCCTGCATTGAAATATAGGTATCACCTTTTTTCTCATTTGCTCTGAATGTCTCACTTTCCCATGCTCCATTTTCATTCTCATAGGGCGAAGTCATCCAATACAATGACGTTCCTCCTGAATTGCCCCAATACAACATTCTTCCTGTTAGGTTGTATGTATAAAAGAGGTAGGGGATGGTGGTCAGGATAGCCAAAGCCATTATTAATATACTTCTGCGATAATTTTTGTTATTCCTGTTGGTTAACCACAATAAAATAAATCCAATAAATAATATAAAGATAACATACCCAAACAGCACTTTGGTTAATGTTAAATATCCAAGAAGGAATCCGGCAAGGTAAAGATGTTTATTTGAACCAGTAAGAAATGTTCTGATTACAGAGTATAAAAACAAAGAGATCAGGAATAAAGCAAATGACTCTGCATAGATTGTGGCAATAGTAGGATAAGAGCTGTAACAGAATGCCCAGAATAAACTGAAAATAACCGCATTCTGAAATTTAACGAAGTACATCATTGCTTTAAATAGAAATACAATAGATAAATATTGAAAAATGGCATTTGCTAAAGTGATACTGATAAGAGGTAGTTTAAAAAATAAAAAGGGCACCAACAGAATCGGGTATCCTGGTCCCCACCACAAATCGATGTTTGGCTCAGGAGGTGAATAGTATCCGTGAAGAAGATTATTTGTAAAGAATATATATCCTTGTTCATCCCCTTCCAGCACATCATTGTTTAAAAGAAGTACAACTACAATGTAAAGGATTAAAAAAGGTAAGAATAACAAATAGGGATTCCTGGTCAGTTTAATGCTTTTCATATGCAATTTATTTATATTGCCAAATATACAATAATAATTTGGGTAAGTCAATTTTTATATATATAAGGTGATGGCATTTATCTTTAATATCTAAAAAAATAATTGTATGTTTGTTGTTAAGAGTTTAGATTTAAGCGATTTAGCGGGATCGCATTTTTTATATATTAGTATACTTTTCAAATTTGTTGCTGATACTCATCTTATGGAACATTATTCATCATACACCATACTGACTGAACAGAAATTGATTTTGTGCTGCTTTCAGGGAGAAATTCAAATGAAAGATTTTACGGAACTGCTTTTGAAATTCCTTAGTGACCAGGCATACGATTCTTCATTCAACCTGATCATGGATTTGAGAAATTCGGTTGTTAGCGGGTATAGTGTGGATATGTTGGAATATATTAAATTCTTCAGGAAAAACATTCATTTAACGAACAGCATTAAGTCCGGTATCCTGATCAGCACCTCTGACCTGGAGATTTTATTCAACATTTTCAGGCTATTTTCAAGATTGAACCATATTGATGTTAACAGATTTCATAAAATTGATGATTGTCTCAACTGGATGCAATTTTCTGAAAATGAGAAGGCGATTATTGAAAACGCACTCGACGGCATAAGCAGGCACGAAATTCAGTTAATTCAGTGAGGCTATAATTTCAGAAACGATAGTGAGCTAAAATTATCTGGTCGAATTCCTGTCCGTCAGGTCAGGCGGGGATCCCGGGCGTTGACTGTTGAGCCTGCCGAACCAAGTCGGGGGATATCCCGGGTCTTATACTTCGCCCCTTGGGGCGAAATTGAAAGAAATCCTTTACTGATTTTTTTTTCGCTTGGCAAAGATTCCACATCCGATTCTATGCCCCGACATCCTCATTTTGAGGTAATATTACCGGGCGTTTGCCTGTAATCACACCTATCCATTTTGGAACGGCGTCAGCAAAAATCACCAATACACAAACCATAATTATTCCTGTAAGTGAGAGGTTGATAATTCCCTGCACTTTTGAAACAGCAACAAATAACTGGGGATAATAAATGTTTGTCATGTTCAGGTAACCTGCCGAAAGGGTAGTGGTTCCCAGGAAAAGCATAGGGATGATTGTCATCCACGAATAACGTGCCAGGCCGCGGTTGATAATGAATGAGGTTCCTATGGCCAGGGCAACTGTGGCCAGCAATTGATTGGCTGTGCCTAACATCGGCCAGATGGTGGAAACAGTACCGGTATATATGAAATATCCCCAGGCCAGCACTATCAACCCGCTTGCCAGCAGGTTTCCCGGAAGCCAATCCGTTCGCGCAAAAGGCTTGTAGATTTTCCCGAGCGATTCCTGCAGCACAAACCGGCCGATACGTGTACCCGCATCAATGGTTGTAAGGATAAAAAGCGCTTCGAACATAATGGCAAAATGGTACCAGTAACTCATTAAGTTCTGTAGTCCGGGCAAAGAAGAGAATATATAGGCCATTCCCACACCCAGTGAAACGGCCCCGCCGGTGCGGCCGGCAATTTTTTCGCCTACTTCGGCCGAAAGCTGGGTGAGATTCGATTGTGTAAAACCCATAGCCTGCAGTTGGGGCAGGATAGCCTGGAATTTTTCGACAGGTACATTAATCTGGAAATAATCCAATGGATGAAGACAAGTGGCAGCAATCAGGGCCAAAATGCTTACCATACCTTCGGTAAGCATGGCGCCTACCGCGATAATCTTTATATCCTTTATGTTCATGATCATCTTGGGTGTAGTCCCGGAACTTACCAACGCGTGAAATCCGCTGACGGCTCCGCAGGCAATAGTGATAAAAAGATAGGGGAATAACTTACCCGAAATTATTGGACCACCTCCATGGATAAATGGCATAAACCCCGGCATCTGTATGGTAGGAGCTACCAGTAAAATACCGATTGCCAGCATTGCGATAACGCTGATCTTCATGATTGAACTCAGGTAATCGCGGGGCGACAGAAGCAACCACACCGGTAATACCGAAGCTGTGAATCCGTAAGCAGCTAACAGTATTGTCAGCGACTTGTGATCGAATAAAAACCATCCGGCATAGGATGAATGGGCGATATTATTCCCAAATATCACTGCCAGTGATAACAGTATAACTCCGGCGATAGTAGCTTCAACTGTTTTTCCTTTCCGGATGCGGAACATCCAGATTCCCATAAGAATTGCGATTGGAATGGTCATTGAAATGGTGAATGTTCCCCAGGCGCTTTCGGCAAGCGCGTTTACTACTACCAGGCCAAGACCCGCCATAGCTATTACCAGGATAATGAGGATAGCGATTGAAGCTGTAGTCCCGCTTACCGCGCTGATCTCCTTCCTGGCAATTTCGGCCAGCGATTTGCCATCGTGGTTTATTGAAGCTACAAGAATAACCAGGTCGTGCATGGCACCGGCAAGTACTGTTCCTGCAAGCATCCAAAGGAAACCGGGATAAAATCCGAATTGAGCTGCCAGCACCGGACCCACCAACGGACCAGCACCCGCAATGGCTGCAAAATGATGCCCGAAGAGAACCCAGCGGTTCATCGGGATATAGTTCTGCCCATCGTACAAACGTTGGGACGGCAGTAAACGGGTATCGCTGATCGTAGCAAGCTTTGCAGCTACAAAACCGTAGTAAAAACGGTACGCTATTACAAGTACAAGCAGGGCGCCAATCACAAAGGGCACAGCATTCATAGGGCAGTGGATTAGAAGTGTATAAAAGTAAAATAAAATCGACAAACTCTGTCGAAAGAGGATTTTAAAAATAAGTACAGCTTACGTCTCAGGCAGGAGTACTGTGAATAAATTACAGTAGACCAGCATCATCCCGCAACACAATTTCCTGCTTATTTTATGTATCGGTTTTAGCATCAGCAAAATAGGAGTACTGACAGTCTAAAATTTAAATGCATGAGGCTCGAAATGGTTTTACTGCCATATTGAAGTGCATTCCTTCAATATAGAACGAGATAATACCAAGGCTCTTTTTCTGATTATCGGCATGTATATGAACTTCCGGAATGCAACAGATACTTGTTTTTCTATCCGTTGCCTGGTAAGAACTGAGTTCATCAGGGTTTTCTGGTTGATGCACAATGCGGTCTGCCCAGCAAAGAGATAGCCATACGTGCCACACTCTTTCCAAAACCAATGTTGTAAGTATTCCGTCTTAACCTGGCCTTCCTGTAAAAGTTCTGACTACTTTTGTAAAGTAAAGTTCAATTGGTCAAAAAATAGTCCGGAGTTTGGCTTATAGGCGGGCGAAAAACCTATTTCAGTGTCTGCACACCTGAAAGGTGTCTGACACTGGAATGATCTGAATCTGACCAAGTGTCAGACACCCCTTGGGTGTGCAGACACTTTAATTAACCGATTAATCGTATCCTAATTTGAGCAGACTCAGAATAATTGCCGACGATAAAATCCCTTTCCTCAAAGGGGTGCTGGAACCCTACGCAGATATTATTTATTTGCCGGGTAACCTGATAAACCGGGATTCTGTTCTGAATGCCGATGCTTTATTGATCCGGACACGGACTAAGTGTACCGCATCATTACTTGAAGGCACCGCTGTTAAATTTATCGCTACTGCCACAATCGGTTACGATCATATTGATACAGATTATTGTAAATCGAAAGAAATCACATGGGTGAATGTTCCGGGCTGCAATTCAGCTTCGGTGCAGCAATATATTACTGCGGCGCTGGTAACACTTGCTTATAACAACGATTATAAACTCAGCGAAAAAACACTTGGAATTATCGGGGTAGGGAATGTTGGCTCTAAAGTTCAGAAAGTCGCAGCTATCCTGGGAATGAAAGTTAAACTTAACGACCCCCCGAGAGCACGTAACGAGGGTACAAGCTGTTTCGTTTCACTTGAAGAAATTCTTGAAACATCTGACATTATTACGATTCATGTTCCTCTTAACAAGACAGGCCCTGATAAAACATTTCATCTTTTTGATGGTGAATTATTTGCGAAAATGAAGGACGATTCCTGGCTAATTAATTCATCACGTGGCGAAGTTGTTGAAACCAATGCCTTAAAAGGCGCGCTTTCGTCAGGTAAACTAAGCGGAGCAGTTCTTGATGTATGGGAAAATGAACCGGAGATTGATCTTGAACTCTTAAGCCAGGCTTTTATTTCCACACCACATATTGCAGGCTACTCAATTGATGGAAAGGCAAAAGGAACATCTCAGGTAGTACAGGCACTAAGTTTGTTTTTTTGCCTGCCTTTACCTGATTTCTATCCATACTTGCTTCCTGAGCCATCGGCTCCTGAAATCCTGATCGAAGGAGCAGGGAAATCATCGTTTCAGATTGTGCATGAGGCAGTGCTTCATACGTATCCAATCTTGAAAGATCATATCCTTTTACAACGCTCACCTTCTACGTTTGAGCAACAAAGGGGCCAATATCCGGTTCGGCGCGAATTTCCGTCATATACAGTCAGGCTAAAGCATGGAAAGCCGAAAGCGATTGAAATGCTTCTAAAGCTTGGATTTAAAGTTAAATAAAATAAAGCCCGAAAAGAGAAAGCATACTATTCATCAATAATTACAATCAAAATATGAAAACATTAGCTGACATTGGATTGGTTGGACTTGCAGTAATGGGAGAAAACCTGGTATTGAATATGGAAAGCAAAGGCTTTACCGTGGCCGTTTTTAACCGCACAACCGCTAAAGTGGATCACTTTGTAAATGGTCGGGGCAAAGGCAAAAATATAATTGGAACACACTCTATCGCAGAGTTGGTTATGAACCTGGAACGCCCCCGGAAAGTAATGTTAATGGTTAAAGCAGGCAAGGCCGTGGATGATTTCATCGAGTTGCTTTTGCCCTACATGGAACCTGGCGATATCATTATTGATGGCGGCAACACGCTTTTTACAGATACGGATCGCCGTACAAAATATGTTGAAAGCATAGGGCTTTTGTATATCGGAGCCGGTGTGTCAGGCGGTGAAGAAGGCGCTTTGCTGGGGCCTTCAATTATGCCCGGTGGTTCAGAGGCTGCATGGCCTTTTGTAAAACCAATCTTCCAGGCTATTTCTGCGAAAGTTGATAATGGCACTCCTTGTTGCGACTGGGTAGGTGAAAATGGTGCAGGACATTTCGTTAAAATGGTGCACAATGGTATTGAATACGGCGATATGCAGCTGATTTGTGAAGCCTATCAGGTTATGCGCGATCTGCTGGGTATGTCGGCCGACGAAATGCATATTGTTTTTAAGGAGTGGAACGAAACTGAACTCGATAGTTACCTTGTTGAGATAACCCGCGATATCCTGGCTGTTAAAGATACTGACGGTCAGCCTCTTATTGATAAAATTGTAGATACAGCCGGTCAGAAAGGAACCGGCAAATGGACTGCCGTTACTGCTCTAGATCTGGGAATTCCGCTCACATTGATTGGTGAAGCCGTGTTTTCGCGCTGCCTGTCAGCTATCAAAGACGAACGCGTTGCGGCATCCAAAGTCCTTTCAGGTCCAAAACCTTCGTTTACCGGCGACAAAACTCAATTTGTAGGTTACCTGAAACAGGCGTTGTATGCCTCAAAATTAATATCGTACGCACAGGGTTATAGCCTTATGCGCGCCGCTGCCCAGGAGTACAAGTGGGATTTGAATTATGGCGGCATAGCGCTGATGTGGCGTGGCGGTTGTATTATTCGTTCTGTTTTCCTCAACAAAATTAAAGATGCTTTCGATCTCAATCATGAGTTGGCCAACCTCCTGCTCGATCCTTTCTTTACCGCAACCATTTCAAGCTCGCAGAACGGATGGCGCCAGGTAGTAGCTACAGCCCAGCTCAATGGAATTCCAATTCCGACATTGTCAACCGCCCTGAATTATTACGACGGTTATCGGGCGGAATTCCTTCCGGCAAACCTGCTTCAGGCACAGCGCGACTATTTCGGTGCCCACACCTACGAACGATTTGATCAGCCCCGTGGAAAGTTCTTCCACACCAACTGGACCGGGCGTGGAGGTGATACTTCGTCATCAACGTATAGTGTGTAAATAGATTCAAAAGAGTTCCTCGATAATGCTGCGTTTATAAGTCATTAATTGTTCAGTTATATAAGCAGTGCAGAGTTTCCCCTTTATACACTAAAAGCCCTGATGCTTTGCATCAAGGCTTTTAGTAGACACCAATGATGTATGTCTTTTATTTATTTGTTTTTAGAGTGTAATAAAGCAATTGATTTTTTTGAAATACCGGATGGTTTAAGATGATTCTTCATTTTTCTTGCTAATACTCAAACTTTTGGTCTTTGGGTTATCAGGCCATAAAACTTTTCTTCTCAGTCGAGGCAAATAGAAAATATGCTTCACGAAAAGTGCAGGTTCCTCACCATGCAGATTATAAAATTCTTCCAGAAAGGAATTGAATTGTGCCTGGCCCGGAATCGCCTTTTCTTTAGCGATGGCAGTGAGATCTTCAAATTCAATAATGACAGTACGTTTTGGCATAAATAACAGCAGGTTTGCCAGTATATAAAAAAATCCTTTTACTAATTGCACTATAAAATCCGGTGATTTCCCGGTCTCTGCTTTCGAAAACATACTGCCCCATAAACCGGTTATACGTACACCTACAATTTGAACTCCATCAGGGATGGTTCTGACAATATGATATGCCGATTTTTTATTGAAAATTTTCTCATAACCTTGCCCTGCTATCTGTCCGCTTGGGTAAATCACAATATTTTTTTTGCGTCGGAAGCCTTTATACACTGAGCGGATAATTGATTTTAAAACCTGGGTATTGCGGCTACCCGTTTCCAGATCACTGACCCGGACTGCTCCCATTCGTTTAAAATACCATTTTGCTACAGGTATGTCGAAGTATTTCTCCGAAATTACAGGAATTACGGTTGTATACCGGTAGATATGGCTTAGTAAAATGAGTGGATCTATCAATGCCTGGTGGTTAGGCAGAAAAAGTATGGGCGAATTGCTTTTTAAAATTTCTGATCCCTTAATTGAAATCCTGTACCGGGACCGAAGCAGAAGCCTTATTTTAAAAGCTAAAATCTTCGATAAAAGAACAATGGACCAGTCGGTTTTTCTCATTTGGATTTTAACTTAATAAGCCAAAAGTAGTAAGTTTTGGTTACATGTAATCAGATTAAAACAGATAATAGAATAGTAGTGCCCGATTTTTTTGAATACAGATTTAAACCGGATTCAAATAATAATAGTAGTTTTAGCATAAAATTATCAGACTGAAATGACGAAGCCGATTTTTCCTGTAAATTCCACAAAGGTTATCAACGCCTGGTGTTCGTACGATATAGCCAATTCCGCCTATATGTTAAGCGTAAATACCGTGTTGTACCCGATATTCTATCAGCAGGTAACCCAGAAAGCTTTCGGTTCGGAAATGGTGACGTTCATGGGTATGAATATTAAGAATACCGTATTGTATGAATACGCCATAGCATTGGGCTACTTTTTGGTTATATTAATGACCTTATCCTTATCCGGTATTGCCGACCTGGGCGGATACCGGAAACGTTTCATGCAATCGTTTACAGTGCTGGGTTCTTTTGCCTGCATGGGATTGTTTTTTTTTATTGGTGAAAACATACTATTGGGACTCTTACTCCCTATGCTGGCAGTTTTAGGCTTTGCCGGTTCTCTTGTGTATTATAATTCATTTTTGCCATTAATTGCTACACCCGACCATCACGACCGCATCAGTGCCAAAGGGTTTTCCTTTGGGTATGCCGGTAGTATGCTATTGCTGATCTTCAATATTTTCTCGTTGCAAAATTATAAGATGTTCGGTTTTTCAGATAGTCTGGAAGCCATACGGTTTTCGTTTATTCTGGTGGGCATTTGGTGGCTGGCTGTTTCCCAGATTGCTTTTTACTTTTTGCGGGAAGAACGAAAAGTGGTCAGCTGGGATGTAAGCATTTTTACCCGGGGATTTCATGAAGTGGTTAATGTATTTGGGTACATTAAAAAACATAAGACCATGTACCGGTTTCTTCTTTCCTTCTTCTTTTTCAGCATGGGTGTTCAAACCATTATAATTGTTGCTTCCCTGTTTGGTAAAGCGGAACTTGGAATCACTGATGCCAAGCTGATCATGACCATCCTGATCATTCAGCTTGTAGCCATCCTGGGTGCTTCTGTTTTCGGAAGAGTTTCTGCCCGTTTTGGGAACAGGACCTCCCTGCTGTGGATGCTTGCAGTTTGGATATTTATTTGTTTCTCAGCTTATAGTGTGCATACCGAAAATCAATTCTATGTTTTGTCGGCAATGGTTGGCCTGGTGATGGGAGGAATACAATCGCAGGCGCGATCAACCTGGTCAAAATTAATACCATCGGATACAACGGATACTGCTTCTTATTTCAGTTTTTACGACAGCACTGAAAAATTAGCCATTGTAATCGGGATGCTCGGTTTCGGTATTATTGAGCAAGTAACCGGCAGCATGCGAAACAGCACCTTGTTGCTGTCCTTGTTCTTTATTGTAAGTTTCCTGATTATTGCGTTCACGAAACTGAAAAAGGACGAATCTTCATTCGTATAAATTATCCAAAATATTTTGATTTGGGATAGGGGAGTAGAGATAAGAAATATTCAATCTGGTTATAACTATTTAAGAATGGTCATTATACGAATGGAATAAATATTAGCAAGACGAGTTTATCTGTTATTATGGATCTGATTCTTGCTTTTTATCATATAAAAAACTAATAGATGTATAAGCCAACATCGATTTTTTTAGGCTCAATTTACTGCATTGAAGGATTTTAATAACCTTCTTTAATCATAAATCTTTATTTATCGGACCTTAATTAGTGTATTTTTCACACAATCTTTTTGTGAATAATATTGTGTCATTTTGTGCAAAATAAGAATCATTTCACATATTGATTCAAATTTATAGCCAAGTATCTTTACCGCCACAAATTTCGTGAAATAGCATTGGACGAAAATCAGGATTTATAAAGATTTTGTTGTAATCCAGAGTCTTAAAAGAGACGGGATCGCAATAAATACTTTAGAACACAAAAAAAGCTGAATATAAATAGATAACTAAATTGTTTTACCAATAAATTAATTGACAACTAAAATGAAAGACGCACAAATCAATCAGGCATTTGAATATGCAAAAGCACGTTATGCCGACTTAGGCATCGATGTAGACACAGCCATAAAACAATTGGATAAACTTCCAATCTCGTTGCATTGCTGGCAAGCAGACGATGTTACAGGTTTTGAAAATGGAGATGGAGAACTCACTGGCGGTATACAGGCAACAGGGAATTATCCTGGTAAAGCCAGGTCAATGGCTGAACTTCGTGCCGACATCGAGAAAGCAATGTCGTTAATTCCCGGAGAACACCGTGTAAATCTTCACGCTTTTTATGGTGATTTTGGTGGTGAAACCGTTGATCGTAACCAGATTGAGCCTAAACATTTCCAGAGTTGGATTGATTGGGCTAAATCAAAAAACTATAAACTTGACTTCAACTGTACCTGCTTCTCACACGAAAAGTCGGCTGACGGATTAACATTGTCGCACCGCGATCCCGCCATCCGCGAATTCTGGATCGACCACGTAATTCGTTGTCGTAAAATTGCCGAAGAAATGGGCCGTCAGCTGAATTCAAAATGTATGCACAACATCTGGATTCCTGACTCATCGAAAGATTTAACTGTGGATCGTCTTCAATACCGTCAGAACCTGAAAGATTCGCTGGATACAATCTTCGAATATAAAACCAATGATGTATACATGAAGGACTGTATCGAAAGTAAATTGTTCGGTATCGGTGGCGAGAGTTATACGGTTGGTTCACACGAATTTTATATGGGTTATGGCGTTCGCAATAATGTTGTTGTAACACTCGATTCAGGTCACTTCCACCCAACCGAAGTTATTTCCGACAAAATTTCTTCTTTGTTGCTTTTCCTTCCCGAAGTAATGTTGCACGTAAGCCGCGGCGTACGTTGGGACAGCGACCATGTGGTCATCCTGGGCGACGAACTGCAAGCCATTGCACAGGAAATTGTTCGTGCCAATGCAGTTGATAAGGTACATATCGGACTGGATTATTTCGACGCATCTATTAACCGCATCGGAGCTTATGTTATAGGTGTTCGGGCAACTCAGAAAGCCTTGTTGCAGGCATTGCTTGAACCGATTGCTCAACTTCGTGCCTACGAAGCAAAAGGACAGAACTTTGAGCGTTTGGCTTTACTTGAAGAAGCTAAATCGCTGCCATGGGCTGCCGTTTTCGATTACTACTGCATGAAAAAAGGCGTTGTGGCCGGCGAAGCTTTTATTGCTGTTATCCAGCAATACGAAAAAGATGTAACCAGCAAACGTTAATTTAAATTCAGAAGATGAGTTATAAATGGTTAGTTGATACACTCGTTTAAATACTGTGAGCAGGATAAATTATCGCAGCAACAAAGATCCAAATCCCAAATCCCAAATCTCAAGTACCAAGAACCCTACTAGCAGCCCTCTTGGAATTTTGGTCTTGGAATTTGGAATTTGGGATTTCAAAAATACGACAATCTACCATAATTACAGTATAACTCATCTGTTTTGCAAATAATCAAATAATATTTATTTTACCTAACAAAAACAAGCATGTACACGATACTCGGACTTTTAATTATTGCCATCGGAAGCTTTGGTCAATCCAGTTCTTATGTTCCTATTAATAAGGTTAAAGACTGGGCATGGGAGAGTTTCTGGTTGGTTCAGGGCCTGTTTGCCTGGATTGTATTTCCTTACCTGGGGGCGTTGCTGGCTGTTCCGGCAGGACATTCATTAGTGGAAATCATTTCATCAGGTGATGGAGCTGCATTACCTGCTATGTTTTACGGAGTGCTTTGGGGTATAGGTGGTCTGACATTTGGATTAAGTATGCGGTACCTGGGCGTAGCTTTAGGCCAATCCATTGCTTTAGGAACATGTTCGGCATTTGGCACTTTAATACCTGCTGTAATGCTTGGCACTGATTTGTTTTCGGGTAAAGGCCTTGTTTTACTGGTTGGTGTGAGCATAGCAATAGCCGGAATCGCTGTTATTGGTTATGCCGGAAGTCTACGTGCAAAGAATATGACCGAAGAGCAAAAGAAAGCCGCTGTTAAAGATTTTGCTTTAGGTAAAGGATTGCTGGTAGCATTACTTGCCGGTGTGATGAGTGCATGTTTCAGCCTTGGGCTCGAAGCTGCTGAACCCATTAAAGCTGCTGCCATTAGTTTAGGATCGAGTCCTATGTTTGCCGGGTTACCTGCTATTCTGTTGATAACAACCGGTGGATTTATTACCAACGCCATTTATTGTTTGTTTCAGAATGTAAAAAACAAAACAGGCAAGGATTATTTCAGTGTACCTAAAAATGTATTGATTAACAATGTGCTATTTTGCGCTCTGGCCGGTATTCTATGGTACTCCCAGTTCTTTGGATTAACTTTAGGAAAAAGCTTTTTGACCGAAGGCAGCGTAATGATGGCATTTTCGTGGAGTATACTCATGTCGTTGAATGTAACCTTTAGTAATGTGTGGGGAATACTGTTAAAAGAATGGAAAGGTGCCGGATCAAAGACGATTGCAGTCCTGGCATTGGGAATGCTCATTCTTATCATCTCGCTTATTGTCCCTAACCTGATGTAATTAGCAATAAACAATTATCATTCTGATACTTATAAATCAATACCATGGAACGACTTGCTTTTAAAATGTACCTCAACGAAGGTCAAAAAGAAGAATACAGGAAAAGACATAATGCATTGTGGCCTGAATTGCACAAACTCCTGAAAGATGCAGGCGTTAGTGAATATTCCATTTTCCTTGACGAAGAAACAAGCCTGCTGTTCGCTTTTCAGAAAGTTAGCGGTGAAGGTGGTTCCCAGGATTTGGGGCAAACCGAAATCGTTAAGAAATGGTGGGCATTTATGGCCGACATTATGAAAACAAATCCGGATAATTCTCCTGTTTCGGTTGCCCTGGAAGAAGTGTTTTATATGGAATAAATGGAACAGGCAATAAAGAGGTTGTTCTGGCGCGTTGCAACAATTTTCGGGGTTATGAGATTTATTTCTCACAAATAACTGCTTGCTTTAGTAATTCATTTTTTCTGTAATCAGGAAAGTTGCAAAGGTCTAATCTATTTGTAATAAGAATGTTAATTTTCGGAACAAAATAATTAGTTGGTGAATGCTGGAAACTTTAATGAATTATGCTACAAAAGACGTTTCTGCTAAATAAATTTACAGTACTCATTTCAGGATTTTCACAACTGAGAAGTTTTTTGAATCTCTTTTTCGCTTTGAACGCTCAATAAGGTAACCCAAATTGTCGAACTCAATTAAGTTAAATGCTTCCTTCCTCAGTTTGCTGTGTATATTATTTATTCATAGTGAACTGCTTTGTTCAGGCGATAATTTTTCTGCGGATTTCAAAATTCATTTGGAATTGTATTTCTTATATTCATACATTTGAAACGAATTTCTAATTGATGGAAAAGGAACTTAATAAGGACTATTACCTCTGGAAAAGCTTTATAGATGGGAATGACGATTCCTTCTATAAGCTTTACGATCAGTTTGCTGATGTTCTTTATCATTATGGTTTGCATCTATCCAGAGACAAGGAATTAATTAAAGATTGCATTCATGATCTTTTCCTTGACTTATACAAATACAGAACTAAGCTTTCTAGCACAGATAATATCAGGTTTTATCTGTTCCGTTCCCTCCGCAGAACAATCCACAAGGCACAAATTAAAGTTATTCCATTACTATACGATATCAATCTTGTGCCTTCGAATGACTATCGGGAACTGACTTATGAAGATAAGGTTATTGCACATGAAATTGAAGAAGAAAATAATCGTTTGCTCACCAACGCATTAAAAACACTTACTGCCTATCAGCGGGAAGGTTTGAATCTTAAATTTGAGCATAACCTGACCTATCCCGAAATTGCGGAAATACTTGGTATATCAATTGAATCGGCTCGTACTACTATTTACCGGGCATTAAAAACCCTTAGGAATAGTATAGCGGATGATAAAGTCTTCAGTCAGCAGTTGTTTTCTGTCTAAGTATAAGACTATATAAGTTTGATAGCCAAACTAATATGAAATAATTATTTTAAAATTGCTTTTTATTGTCTATGTATTGACTAAATCATTCTTTTCTTAATATAATGAAGTTCAGAATGAAGAAAAAGCATAAACAAAAAGCAGAAGATAGACTGGCTGAGAAAAATATTCCGACATTTGCCGAAGACTTTGAGGATTTTGAAGATATAAACGACCTTTATTTAGAATCCCAGCTCTATTCTTTCCTGACATCAGATCAAAGTGTTTTTCCGGAAACCGAAAAGGATCAGCTAAAAAACAGAATAAAAACTTCGGTCAGGAAACACAATTGGAAAAGGCGATTCATTAGGATATCAGCTGCTGCAGCAATACTTGTAGGTTGTGCCTTAACAGGAATTTGGTATTTCCAGATGAATTCCTCATCTGAAATGATTAAATATGCGCAAACAATCAAATCTCCTGTTACTGATACTGATACCAGGTTGATTCTTCAGGATGGCAAGGAAGTGCGGATTGGCAACGTGGAATCGCAAATCAGCTACGCACAAAACGGTGAGGATATAACCATTGGAACAGATCAGAAGGTTTTTCAGAATATAATTTCCAAAAAGACAAATTACAATACCGTAATTGTTCCTTATGGAAAAAGAACTTTAATCACACTTTCTGAAGGCACAAAAGTCTGGTTAAACTCAGGATCGAAACTGATATTTCCAGCAGTCTTCTCAGAGAATAAGCGCGAGGTCTATATCGATGGCGAAGCCGTATTCGAAGTAACACATTCCGAAACTACTCCTTTTTATGTACAAACCCGTGATTTTGATATTAAGGTGTTGGGAACTGTTTTTAATGTCAGTTCTTATGCTGATGATAAAAATTCAAGCACAGTGCTGCAGAAGGGGAAAATTGAACTCAGTTATAAAGGAAATGCAATTTTCACTAACGAAAAGTTTACAATTCTACCAGGCACTATGGCGGTATTTAACCCTGATAAAAACAATTTCACCAAAGAAAAAGTAAATCCTCAGGATTATATGTCATGGCATGATGGATACCTGGTTTTCAATAACGAAAAGCTGATCAATATTTTGAAGCGTTTAAGCAGGTACTATAATGTTGATATACTTTTAACAGATGCTAAGATTCAAAATGAAACCTTCTCAGGAAAACTTGATTTAAAAAGCTCTCCATCCAAAGTTTTGGACATCATTGCTAAAACCACTCCATTCATCTACGAGCGAGAAGATAATCAAATAGTGATTAAATCCCATTAAATAAATTACAATTATAAGTTAAAATTAAAGTCAAAAAAAGCCTGTAAGTGTTGCGACCACTTACAAGCTTAAGGTTTTAACTAACAACGCTTGGTGCGGTATTAATTAAAAAAGCAAATTTATGAAAAAAAGTATCATCTGTGCTTATCTTTCACATGCAGGGGAATTATACGCACATGCATTTAGAATTATGAAGGTTATAGCGTTCCTTATTCTGATTTGTGCAGGAAGTGTGTTTGCTGAATCTTCGTATTCACAATCCACTCAGCTCTCCATTGATTTAAAAAACGGAACCCTTAAACAACTTTTTGAGGAAATTCAAAATCAAAGTGAGTTTATCTTCTTTTATAAAGATAACCAGGTGGATTTACATAAAAAGGTAAACATTAAATTAGAAAATTCCACTGTTCAGGAGATCCTAGATAAAGCTTTAATTAATACCAACTTGGAATATCAGATCAGTGATCGTCAAATTGTTATACTTCGCGGGAATAAGAAGGCTGTTCCGGAAAATAAGAAGGACGCTCCATTAAGACAGCAACCGGAGAAGATAAGAATAAGCGGAAAAATTACGGATAGTAAATCAGGTGAAGCAATACCCGGAGCTTCGGTTATAATTGAAAACACTACCATCGGGACAATTACGAATTTAAGTGGAGAGTTTAGTTTAATTATACCCCGTGAAGCCAAATCCTTAATTGTAACGTTTATAGGGTATGAAAAACAAGAAATAGCAATAAAACCACCCTATAATTTTAATGTTGCATTAATTCCCAGTATGGAGCAATTAGGCGGGGTAGTTATCACTTCGCAGGCTCAGGGGCAAATGGGAGCACGGCAGCTACAGATTAATTCATTAACCATCAAAAATGTAATATCTGCCGAAAAACTGCAGCAAAACCCTGATGCTAATGCTGTTGAGGCTATCGGAAGGCTACCGGGCGTTTCCGTTGACCGATCCGGTGGTGAAGGTGCCGGATTCAGGCTGAGAGGCATGGATCAGAGTTATTCCAGTGTAACTATAAATGGAGAGCCCCTTCCGGTAGGATTAAATTCAATTTCAACGTATGCCCTTCAAGGTGTTGAGGTATATAAATCTTTAACAGCTAACCTGGAAGGGAATTCCGTAGCAGGGAGGATCGACCTTACCTTAAAGGAAACCCCTAAAGGGTTTCATTATAATTTTTTGGCTCAGTCAGGGTATAATGCACTGAACAATGATTTTAAGAATTATAACTTTGTAGGTCAGGTTAGTAAACGTTTCTTTAAGGACAAACTTGGCGTCCTGCTTTCGCTGAATGCCGATCGTGCAAACAGAAGTGTAGAGACAATGAATGCCGGCTATAACACAAACTACTCTACTAAACTTGGGGACCCGTTTTATATTAACGGCCTGAGTTTTAATATTAACGAAAGAATAAATTATAAGCAATCGGCTGTACTTTCTATGGATTATGTAGCAAGTAGTTCTACAACCCTTAATTTTAGCTCTTTTCTATCTGCAAGTAATTCCTATTCATCCAATCAATCAAAAAATTACAATCCCGAAGGCTCTGTTTCTACCGTTCCCATAAATGTAAGTATGAGTGAAACACCAGAGTACAGAAACTTTGGGATTACAAATGACTTTAATGGAAGAACGAACTTTGGATTTCTTAATTCAACATTGCATTACGGGATAAGCCAGTCCTATAACAAACTTAACACTCCCGGTTCAAAATCCTATAGTTATTCTTCTGCAACCAGGGCCAATGGCTTGCTAAGGGATAGTTTAAAGGTTTATTCACCTTCACAGGTCGCCGGTTTTTTTGATGAATCATTAAACAGTTTAAAACAAACACAATTAAATGGGATGACGTATGATCAGACCCAGGCCAATAACTGGAGTTTATCCCCTCGTATAGATTTTGAAATCCCTTTTAAAACCAGGTCTGGGTTATTCTCCGGAAAAATTCAGATAGGAACAAAATATCGCTTAACTCATAATTATGTAGATAGAACAGTGGGCACTGCCGCTGCCGGTGGAAATGCCGTTTTCGAAGAATATATAAACAGGACTTTTGACTGGTCAAACGGAATACCTGCTGTTGAACTATTGGTAAATGGCCTGGAGAATAATTTTCTGGGGGGTGAATATATTTATGGAGATAAATATTCATTTGATCGGAACAACCTTGTTTTTGATGCATGGCAGCAACATGGCAGAGATGCATACCTTGCAGGACCGACCGGCGGTTTGTCCGATAATCCTCAGTACTCGGGATTTGTATATGATCTGAACTCTTCGGCAATGAACGATCTGGATCAAACACAGCAGTATGCTGCAGCATATATCATGCCGGAGATAAATATCGGGAAATGGGTTATGCTGATGCCTGGGGTTAGGTTTGAATATACTACTGCCGAGATGAAAGCTTACCAGGGGCACGCAGTTACGCGGACATATTCTGTTTATGATAATTTAGTTACGGCTTTCGGATTGAAAGATACGATCGCTAATCGTGATGATAAGTTTTTGCTTCCTATGATTCACCTTCGTATAAAACCAGCCAAATGGTTTTATACACATGTCTCTTATACCCATACTCTTCGGCGTCCAGGTTCGGAGGTGGCACCATTTGAATACTATAGCGCCCAGGACGCATCTGCATACGCATACACAGCGGGAAATCCGGGTCTGAAAACAGAGTTGTGGCGCAGCTTAGATATGCAATTTACATTTCATGATAACAAGATTGGACTGTTTTCTGTGACCGGGTTTAACAAAACGGTAGAGAATAAGTTATGGTCAAGATCGTATAAAAGAATACAGGGAGAACCTATCCCGAATCCGGTTTTCACAGATAAAGACCTGGTAAATATGACGGTTTACGAGAATGTTCCCTACAATATAGTACTACGTGGATTGGAAGCAGAGTGGCAGACATCGTTCTGGTACCTTCCTAAGCCTTTCTCTTTCTTTACTTTGAGTGTTAATTATACATTTACACATGGTGAGTCTCCTAACCCGTACACCAGTCTGTATAAATATAAACCAGTCGGTTCACGATACGAATTAACCGGGCGCAAAGACTCTGTAGTAGTAACGCCGATGACAGGAGTCCCGCAGCATATGGCAAATGTCTCTTTAGGAGTAAAAATAAAAGGTTTTGAGGCATATATTGCTTATCAATACGCATCTGAAAAGATAGAAAGCACACACCCGAACGACACCCGCCTGTATGTGATCCGGGAACAATATAATCGTTTGGATTTCAATGCATCCTACGGTTTCAATTTAAAAAACAAAGCCAGACTGGAAATCTTATTAAAGGTTGCCAACATCACCAATAGCGAGGATATTATCAGGTATAAAGAAGAAACCCGCCCCATAAGTATGGAACAGTATGGCGCGACGGCAGACCTGGGTGTGATGTATAAATTTTAAGGAAATCATTTAGGAAAGAATAATAGATTCTGCCCGTTCCTAAATTGGCCAACAAGTTAATCCTTTTCCCAATTAACCAATAAATTAATCATTCATTTAAAAACAAAAAGTATGAAAAGAATTTACTACTTTCTTATTTTGTGCATGCTTGGGTTTAGCTTAGCAGTAACAGCACAAGTCCACGACACATTGGATGTTGTTCCGGGTACAGGAACGCTCAATGCTGCCATTAAAGCGAATGGCGGGAACAAAGTGTACCGTTTGAAGAATGGGTATAATGGGTATTATGTTCTTGATGAAATTATTAACAACACGGGTTTTGACCTCACTATTGTAGGAGGTGGTAAACCCGATGCCGGCGACTCCAAACCAACCATGCCGCCTACATTGCAAACCAGCGGCACAGGTGGCACACCGTTTAGTTTTATGTTTGATGCATTTGCAAATATTACCCTGAAAAACATTTATTTCGTTGATGCTACTGCTGATGGTGTCTTTAATGCCCAGTTTTTCATGCATATTGGCGGAAACGATGTAAGGGTTATCATTGACAATTGTGTGCTTGACCCGGCCGGCAGCCCGATTTATGTACAAGGAGGAAGCCCTAAAATTTATATTACCAATAGCCTCCTTAACAGGCTTACTAACCAAACTACCAGCGTAAATGGTCCTGTAAACTTTTTATTTGCTAATGATCAGAGCGGCGTAGATACATTGTATATAGAAAATAACACGTTTATAGGTTTGAGTACAGCTGTTTTTTCAGACAATAATTCCCCTGTTAAAAGCAATTTTACATGGATAAATCATAACACTTTCATTCACCACAAGTGCCAGATCGACTGGATGTCGAACCAGGAGGAATTTTATTTTACCAACAACCTTTTATATGATTGCCATGTTGTTCCATATGAAAAAGCCTGGGTAGGTGGCTGGGATAATTATGCAGCCGGTAATGTGTCTGAATTATTGTGGTCGGCTCCTGACACAAAAGTAAAAGACAATGGAGTAGAGATAGATTTTGGCGTTAGTTCTATGACCAGTTTTGTGGCTAACAACATAGATTTCAAAAACCAACAGATTTATGATAATTTAGATGCGCTTTATACCTGGGCCAAGAGTAAAAATGCACCTATAAGCATGTACTTCCAGCCACTGGTTTGGACACCCGATGCACCAGCACGCGGCATAGAGTTAAGTGTTGCTTTAGCTAATAATCCCCAAGCGGCCATTTATAATAATGCCCAATATCCAACCTGGAAAGCTGCCAATAACAACTATACAATTAATCCGACATTTACCGATGTCCGTATAAAACAGAAGTCGGATATCCTGGCTCAATGGGCTTTGCCTGCAATCAAAAATGACTATTTCGGCAGTTATTATACTGACGGGACTGCTTTTACCAGCCTTAACTGGTATTGGGATCCGGATGGCTTTGTAGGACAAAATGAAACCTGGCCATTGTTTGACGGAACTTATACCAATAGTGCCGCACTTACCGGAGGTATTGATGGATTGCCAATAGGTGACCTGAACTGGTTCCCTGCAAAGAAAGCAAAGTATTTAGAAAATGAACAGGCAATTAAAGCTCATATACTTGCCCTGAATACGGATAAAATGAGCCTTTATGCCGGAATCAATAATCTGTCCAAAGAATCCATGCCAATCTATCCTAATCCATCATCCGGAAAGATAACAATCGCTAAAACCTATGATGTGTTAAGGGTATATAACAGTTCAGGACAGTTGGTTAAGCAATTTAGCAATTTCAAAACCACCCAGGATATTTCTGATCTGAAAAAAGGTTTCTACGTTATTGAACTTATCAATAAGGGTGTTTCCACATCCAAGATAAAATTGATCAAAGAATAATTTCTATTCATGTTGCCTCCCGCCTTGCTGCAATCAGCAGGGCGGGAGGCAACTAATTTTGCCTGGACATTCCTGCACGTTTAATAAAAAAAATTTCTACCTAATTAATTGTTAACTAATTACTAACTACTAATCAACTACACATATGAAAAAAGGATTCTTTTTGTTAATTGTGTGCCTTTTCTCAATTTCTCTTTTGACAAGAGCGCAGGATATAGTTTGGGATTTTACTTCTGACAATGAGGGCTGGAATCCCTATGGAGATGATGTTACAACGTCTCACAGCGGTTCAAACCTGGTTGTAACCTATACAGGAGGTGGTGATCATGCGTATGGCTACACATGTATTTACAACACTGTTTCAATAGACGCGGCCAAAATTAATAAATTTTATATGAAGTATACAGCTCATAATTGGGTAAAGACTTCTGTTTTCGTCAATATCGTTCTGGTAATAAACGGTACATCATATTATGCCAACCAAACAATGACAGTGGCCAACGGAGAATTTACATTCGATATCAGAGCTGACGTGCAAAATAAATGGGGCAACCTGCCGGCTACGGGCACTATTACACAAATAAGAATAGAGATTCCTCATAGTAGCGAGTTAGCAACTGCCTCCGATTGGGATGGCGCAACGCTGGATATAGACCGCATCGTATTGTCAAAGTCTCAGGAAAAAATGGCTCATTGGTCATTTGATGCGAATTATACTGACGATATCCGTGCCATTGCCGGCACTGTAAATGGTAATCCTGCTATAAGTGCATCGGCTAAAAAAGGTGCAGGCGCACTGGCTTTGGATGGCGATGGCGATTACCTGCGAATGGCTGCCAGTCCTGTTTTTTCTTCCCCTGATATTACCTATTCCTTTTGGATGAAGACCCCTGCTACAGGACAAACATGGCCGGGTGCTGCCCGCATTTTCTCTACTCCTTCAAGCGCGGGTTTTGAACTGGCAATTTTAAATGGGAATATCAGCTTTCTGAAAGATGGGGGTTGGTCTAATTTTGTAATGGGCTGGCAGAATGATGTTTGGGCACATATTACATTGTTGGTTAAAGGGAATGATGTGTCCTGCTATGTCAATGGTACGCAGAGTGGCGCCACTTTAACATCGTCAAGTCTTGATCGCTCAGGCGATTTCCTGCTGGGCAGTAATGGGGGAGAGGCCGTTATTGCTTCCATAGATGAACTGTCCATTTTTAATTACGCGCTTACTCCGGCTGAAATACTGGTAGAAGCTGGAACATATCCTGTCTGGAATTTTACGGCAAGCGCTGAGGGGTGGCACGATTTAGGCGGAGGACGCGATGTAGCAGCCAGCTGGGATAATGGTACTGGTTCCCTTAAGATGACCTATATTGATGGTGCGCCGGATAGCGGTCCCCAGTTATGGTTTGCAGCAATACAGGTTGAACAGGCATTTGACGCAAGCACCCACCGTTACCTGGAGATTTCGTATACAACTGTAGGTTGGCCAACAACAGCACCTGTAAAATTCCTTATGCAATTTGTGAACAGTAATAACGAAATCGTTTATTCCTATACTGATCTTGATCCTACAAAGAATTTTCTTTCAATCGATATTGCCGCTTTTGATCCGACATGGGGAAAACCCTATACCGGTATGATGAAGCAACTTCAAATCGAACTTCCGCATAATGGCGCTGCAGCAGCTAATCCGGCAACCAATTGGTTTGCATCATCAACGTTGATTGATAAAATTGAGCTTACAAATACACAAACACCTCCAGCAATCTACTCTGTAAGCGGTTCCGGCTCGTATTGTGCGGGTGGAAGTGGCCGTGCAGTGGGCATAGCAAACTCGCAAACAGGCGTTACCTATACCCTGTATAAGGATGGAGCAGCCCAAACACCTACCGTTGCAGGTACCACCGGTTCAGCCATCACCTTTGGCAGCCAGACAAGCGGAACTTATACCGTTACAGGCACCCATGCAGGCGGCACATCCGATATGACAGGCAGCGCAATACTAACTGAAGACCCTTTACCTGTTGCTGCAGGTGCAATATCGGGTACTGCTACAGTAATCCGGGGAACTTCGGGTGTTACTTATACCGTTCCGGCCATTACTAATGCAAGCAGTTATGTATGGGCATACAGCGGAACTAATTATACTGTTAACGGATCAGGCACCAGCATCACTATTGATTTCGCATCAAATGCTACCAGCGGCAACCTTACGGTAAAAGGCCATAATACCTGTGGCGATGGCACGGTATCCGGGAACTACTCAATTACTGCCAACCCCTCAACCACAACATTTACCGGAACAGCAAACTGGAGTTCAACCGGCAACTGGAGTGACGGAATACCTTCGTCTGTTATTGATGCAATTGTTGATGGTGCAGTAACTGTTGATGTTGCTGCTGCCACAAAGAATTTAACAATTAACAACAGCAGTTCACTGACCATCAGTGATGGAGAATCTCTGACAGTAAACGGTACCCTTGCCAACAGCGCCGGAGTTACCGGCCTTGTAGTAGAATCAGGGGGTTCGCTTATCGAAAGCACGTCAGGTGTTGCAGCCACTGTTAAGCGCACTATTTCCGATGCTGCCGATGATAAATGGCACCTCTTTATTTCTCCTGTTAATGAAAGCTCACAGGCATCAGCCGGTTCATGTTTTGACGGGGCTTATGTTGATAATTACAACGAAACAACAGGTGCGTGGGAAAGGCTTGCTACGGATGACTTAGTAACATCTGACCAGGGTTATTCCCTTAATTACCTGAACGGAAGCCGCGACCTGGTTTTCACCGGTACGCTGAAAAGCAGCCCGGCTGGTTATACCAATCAGAGTTATACTCCATCATCTGCCATTGATAATTATGGTGCAGGCTGGCACCTGGTGGGAAATCCGTATCCATGTGGTATAGACACTAAATTACTGTCTGTTCCAACCAATGCAAATGCTTATGCCTATGTATGGAATGGAATGGCAGGAAACTATAGTGCCCATGCAATAGGTACAGAAACTAGTTCAGGGATAATAGCTTCGTTACAGGGATTCTTTATACGGACAAGCAATGCTGTAAATTCACTTATACTTTCCGATGCAGCAAAAGTATCCGGCGGGACTTTCAATAAAATCGCTAACAGTGTGCCGCAAATGCTTTCCCTTTCAGTTGACGGAAACAGCTATTCCGATAAAACGTATGTACGTTTCGATCAGTCAGCAACGGTAAACTTCGATCAGTTGTATGATGCCTACAAAATGGCCGGCATTGATGCCGCCCCGCAACTGTATTCAATTATCCCCGGTGAAAAAGCTTCGGTTAATACACTGCCTGATTTTACTTCAAACCCGAATGTCGCACTGGGCCTTAAAGTGGGAGCTGCAACCAGCTACACCATCAGTGCCGAAGGAATCGACAGTTTCGATCCATCGGTTCCTGTCCGCCTCGACGACCTTAAAACAGGCATATCCCGGGATCTGAGGCTCAACCCTGTTTATTCGTTCACGGCCGCTCCCGGCGATGCCGAAAATCGTTTTATGCTCAGTTTTGCTTCCGTAACCGCTGTTGATAATCAAAAATCAGCAGGCTTAAAAGTAGTTGCTGAACACGGCATTATTCGTATAACCCATACTGCACCTGCTACAGGCACTGTTTACCTGTATTCTGTTTCGGGTCAGCTGCTTGCCACCTCAGCCCTGAACGCAGGCGAAACAACCTTACGCACTACTGCCACCGGTGTTTACCTGGTGCGGGTAGTAACCGGCAAAACTTCGCTTACACGTAAAATTGCAGTTATACAATAAACCGGGAAACCTGGATCATACACTAAAAATTCAGCAACATGAAAAGAGCACTTCAATATAGTTTTCTTACTGCTTTCCTGGTATTTTCATCTGTTATCAGTCTGAAAGCACAACCTCATGCCGGCCAGCAAAACGGTGGCAGTTCAGTTAGCGGTGGCCGTATAGGCGCTTCAGCCGGAGCGCCTGTTGGTAATGGTACATTTATACTGCTCATACTGGCGGTTGCCTATGCTTCAGGGAAAGTGTATGTAACCCGTTCCGCTGACGAAGCAGAATAATATCATCTTCCCTTTTAAAATCAGAACTAATTACTTACTAACCAACTAACTACTAACCAACTGCTTTTATGAAATAAAGATTTCTGTTTGCCGGCGAAACTACCTTACGCACTGCTGTCACTGGTATATACCTGGTGCGGGTAGTAACCGGCAAAACTTTTCTTCCATGTAAGATGGCAGTTAAACAATAAACCGGGAAATCTGGATCATAAAACAATAAACTACCTGATGAAACGAACATGACAAAATCAGCCAATTTTGACTCACAGGCGGATGATATTATTTTGTCATGGAGTTCCATGTGACCCGTAAAAAATACCTGCGAAGCAAGCATTAATACCGCTGAAAATAAGCAATGAATTAATAAATAATAACACATGAAAAAAGCACTTCAAAATAGTTTTCTTACTGCTTTCCTGGTATTTTCATCTGTTCTCAGTTTGAATGCGCAGCTACCACCTCATCCCAGCGAGCAAAGCGGTGGAAGTTCATTCGACGGTGGCCGCATAGGCGCTTCAGCCGGAGCACCTGTGGGTAACGGAACATTTATTCTGCTCATACTGGCGGTTGCTTATGCTACACGGAAAGTGTACGTTACGCGTTCCGCTGACGAAGCTGAATCGTAACATCGTATCTTATAATAATCATCACTAATTACTAACTAAGTACTAATCAGCTACATTTATGAAAAAAGGATTCTTTTTGTTAATTGTGTGTCTTTTCTCAATTTCTCTATTGACAAGAGCGCAGGATATTGCCTGGGACTTTACAGCTGACAATGAGGGCTGGAATCCTTATGGAGACGATGTTACAACATCTCACAGTGGCTCAAACCTGGTTGTAACTTATACAGGAGGTGGTGATGGTGCGTATGGCTACACTACTATTTACAACACTGTTTCAATAGACGCATCCAAAATTGATAAATTCTATATGAAGTTTACAGCTCATAATTGGGTAAAGACTTCTGTTTTTGTCAATATCACGCTGGAAATAAGTGGGACAACTTACTATGCCAACCAAACAATGACAGTGGCCAACGGGGAGTTTACATTCGACATCAGAGATGATGTGCAAAATAAATGGAACAACCTGCCGGCAACGGGCACTATTACACAAATAAGAATAGAGATTCCTCATAGCAGCGAAACAGCTACCGCCTCCGATTGGAATGGCGCAACGCTGGATATAGACCGCATCGCATTTTCAAAGTCTCTGAAAAAAATGGCTCATTGGTCATTTGATGCGAATTATACTGACGATATCCGTACCATTGCCGGCACTGTTAATGGTAATCCTGCTATAAGTGCATCGGCTAAAAAAGGTGCAGGAGCACTGGCTTTAGATGGAGTTGGATCCTATTTGCGAATGGCTGCCAATCCTGTTTTTTCTTCCCCTGATATTACCTATTCCTTTTGGATGAAAACCCCTGCCGCAGGACAAACATGGCCGGGTGCTGCCCGCATTTTCTCTACTCCTTCAAGCGCGGGTTTTGAACTGGGAATTTTAAATGGAAATATCTGCTTTCTTGGAGATGGAGGCTGGTCTAATTTTGTAATGGGCTGGCAGAATGATGTCTGGGCACATATTGCATTAGTGGTTAAAGGGAACGATGTATCCTGCTATGTCAACGGCACGCAGAGCGGAGCTACTTTAACAGCCACAAAACTTGACCGCTCAGGCGATTTCCTGCTGGGCAGTAATGGCGGAGAGGCCGTTATTGCTTCCTTTGATGAACTGTCCATTTTTAATTACGCGCTTTCTCAGGCCGAAATACTGGTAGAAGCTGGAATAGTAGCAGATAATACTCCCCCGGTTTTATCCGCCGTTACAAGCGGTACTGTGAAAGAAGGTACCGCTGTTTCTGTAACGAGCGACGAAGTTGGTACCGTATATTTAGTACCGGCAGGAACCGCAAAAGTTAAAGCCGATATACTTGCTGCATCAGTTGCAACTGCTTCTGCTTCAGCAGGCGTTGCCGCAGGCCTGAGCACTGCAGGTATTGCTGCCGGAAGTTATATAGTTTATGCCATTGATGCCACCGGCAATGTTTCGGATGCATCTGCTTCCATAACGGTTGAATTCAGAGATCCTGTATGGAATTTTACGGCAAGCGCAGAAGGATGGCACGATTTAGGCGGAGGACGCGATGTAGCAGCCAGCTGGGATAATGGCACTGGTTCACTTAAGATGACCTATATTGATGGTGCGCCGGCCCAGGGTCCCGGGTTATGGTTTCCGGCAGTGCAGGTTGATCAGGCATTTGATGCAAGTACCCACCGCTACCTGGAGGTGTATTACGAAACAGTAGGCTGGCCTACAACGGCACCGGTTAAAATGCTTGTGCAATGCATGAATGGTAAAAACGAAGCCGTTTATTCCTATGTTGATCTTGATCCTACAAAGAATTTTGCTTCAATCGATGTTGCTGCATTTGATCCGGGTTGGGGAAAGATATATACTGGTTTGATGAAAACTTTATATTTAGAACTTCCCACGGGGAGTCCAACTCCTGTAGAAGATTGGTTTGGGAAATCGACTTTGATACACAAGGTTGAGCTTACAAATACACAAACTGCTGATATAGCTCCTGTTTTATCTGCTGTTACTGCCGGAACTGTTTCAGTTGGTGACGCTGTTTCTGCTACCAGCAACGCAGCTGCTACCGTATATTTAGTACCTGCAGGAACGGCAAAAGTGAAAGCCGACATCCTTGCCGCTGCTGTTGCCAATGCTGCTGCTACGGCAAATGTAGCAGTAACTATAAGCACTACCGGAATTGCTTTGGGGAATTATATCGTCTATGCTATAGGTGCAACCGGTAAAGTTTCTGATGCTTCTGCTTCCATAACGGTTAAACTTAGTGATCCTGTATGGGATTTTGCCTCGGATATGCAAGGATGGCACGACCTGGGAGCAGGACGTGATGTAGCGGCAAGCTGGGAAAACGGATCACTTAAAATGAGCTATTTCGATGGTACACCTGATCCTGCACAAGGACCTCAATTGTATGCTCCTGGAGTACAGGTTGAAAAGGTATTTGACGCAAGTACACATCGTTACATGGAGATAGCGTATACATCGGTAAACTGGCCTGTAACTACACCGGTACAAGTATTTTTAATACTAACTAATAATTTGGATCAAGTGAGTTATGTTTTAGGATCTCTTGATCCTAACAAAAATTTTGCTTCTATTGATCTTACTACAGGTTGGGGAAATGCATATGGTGGAATGATAAAGTCCATTCAAATAGAATTTCCCTTTGGTGGAGATGCTGCTGCAACTCCGGCAGCCAATTGGTTTGGAAAAGCAACTTTGATTGATAAAATTGAGTTTACAAATACACAAACAGATCATGTTGCTCCTGTCCTGTCAGCTGTTACAGCCGGAACCATAATTGCCGGTGGCGATATTTCGGCTACCAGCAGCGAAGATGCTACCGTATATTTAGCACCTGCAGGAACGGCAAAAGTAAAAGCCGACATCCTTGCCGCTGCTGTTGCCAATGCTGCTGCTACGGCAAATGTTGCTGTAACTGTAAGTACTACCGGAATTGCTCTGGGAAATTACATTGTATATGCTATTGATGCAGCCGGTAATGTTTCGGATGCCTCTGCTTCCATAACAGTTGGACTTAGTAATACTGTATGGGATTTTGCCACGGATATGCAAGGATGGCACGACCTGGGAGCAGGACGTGATGTAGCGGCAAGCTGGGAAAACGGATCACTTAAAATGAGCTATTTCGATGGTACACCTGATCCTGCACAAGGACCTCAGTTGTATGCTCCGGGAGTACAGGTTGAAAAGGTATTTAACGCAAGTACTCATCGCTACATGGAGATAGCCTATACATCGGTAAACTGGCCTGTAACTGCACCGGTAAAAATATTTTTAATACTCACAAACAGCAATGACGAAGGGGGTTATGTTTTAGCAGAACTTGATCCAAATAAAAATTTCGTTTCTATTGATCTTACTACAGGTTGGGGAATTCCATATAGTGGAATGATGAAGTCAATTCAAATAGAATTTCCTTTTGGTGGAGATCCTGCTGCAACTCC
>CAIRMR010000066.1 GCA_903879715.1 uncultured Bacteroidales bacterium | reverse complement strand
ATATATTTGTTATTCAATACTTTAGACAAACTGATTAGTTACAATGTTTTTAATTCCTTCCTGAAATATTGTGCCAGAAAAAACATCAACTTAGCATAGCGATCTCATGCGATGCACTGAGACTTCGGCGTGAGCTCAGCCGAACGCTTGCCGAAGTGAGCTCATTTAAAATAAGCAAGGAGCGAATAAATTAAAAGATCAGATGCTAAATGTTTCTCTTTTGGAATTTGAGACTTGGAATTTGGAACTTGGAATTTTGAAATTTATGTAATGATATCCGTATCTGTGCCCGGCTTAAATTGTCAGTAAGCCAAATATTTAGGGATTGAATTTTAATCCGTAAGTATTTTGTATTTCTAATGCATTTTTAACTACTTTTGCACTCTCATTTTTGAAACTCAAACGACACTTCACGGGTTGCATAAAAGTAATCAACAAAATATTGTGAATAAGTCTTTGGAATTTCAAATTATAATAATACCTTTGCACCCCTTTTTATACCGATCAGGGATTATTTGATTAACAGCATATTACTCAGGACGATGAACACATTAAGTTACAAATCAGTCACTCCAAAAGCCGCCGATATCAAAAAGGAATGGGTTTTGGTTGATGCCGAAAACGAAATTCTGGGCCGTATGGCAACACAAGTTGCCAGGATTCTTCGCGGTAAAACGAAAACCAACTATACTCCTCATCTCGATTGTGGTGACAATGTCATTATTATCAACGCCGAAAAGATCCGTCTTACAGGTAAAAAGATGAACGATAAAGAGTATGTTCATTATTCAGGACATCCAGGCGGGCAGAAAATAAATACCCCCAGGATCATGCTGAATAAGAAACCTACTTACGTAGTTGAAGAAGCCGTACGTGGTATGCTTCCTAAAACCAAGCTTGGTGCTGAATTATTCCGCAACCTGCGCGTTTTCGCCGGTGCTGAACACACACACGAAGCTCAACAGCCAAAAAAGATTAACATTAACGAAATTAAATAAATACAATGGAGACTACGAATGCTATTGGTAGGCGTAAATGTGCTGTTGCACGTGTTTACATCAAAGAAGGTACTGGTGTAATCACCGTTAACGGACGTGACTTTAAAGAATATTTCCCAACCGCAATTTTACAGAATACTGTTCTGCAGGCATTCGAAATTTCAGCTACGGTTGGAACTTACGATGTAACTGCTAACCTCGACGGTGGTGGCATTACTGGCCAGGCCGGAGCATTGAGGCTCGGTATTTCACGTATTCTCTGCGAACTCGACCCTACACGTCGTCCTGCTCTGAAGGCTGAAGGCCTGATGCGTCGCGACCCACGTATGGTTGAACGTAAAAAATTCGGACAGAAAAAAGCTCGTAAACGCTTCCAGTTCAGCAAGCGTTAATAGTGAAAATGAAGGAAGTTTAGTATCTAAATTGCCAGGACTCCTGTATCTTATACCGGGCTACCTGGCAATTGTGACATTAAAGAATGTAAACTAATTAATCAGGAGATAAATTAAATGGCAAGAACAACATTTGACGAGTTACTCGACGCAGGCGCACATTTTGGCCACCTCCGTCGTAAATGGAATCCTAATATGGCTCCGTATATCTTTATGGAACGCAATGGAATCCATATCATCGATCTTTACAAAACTATTGCTAAAATCGATGAAGCTGCTGCAGCTATCAAACAAATTTCGAAATCAGGAAAACGTATCCTTTTCGTAGCTACAAAAAAACAGGCTAAAGAATTGGTTGCAGAACTGGTTCGTCCTACCAACATGCCTTATGTAACTGAGCGTTGGCCGGGTGGAATGCTTACCAACTTTGCAACTATCCGTAAAGCTGTTAAGAAAATGTCGTCAATCGACAAACTGATGGTTAGCCCTGCTTTCCTTGGTATTTCGAAACGCGAACGTCTCCAGATTACCCGCGAACGTGCCAAACTCGAAAAGAACTTAGGTTCAATCGCTGACCTGAACAAACTTCCTTCAGCTGTTTTCGTGGTTGATATCATGAAAGAACACATTGCCATTGCTGAAGCACGCAAACTCAATATCCCTACATTCGCTATCGTTGATACAAACAGCGATCCTAACCTGGTTGACTTCCCTATTCCTGCAAACGACGATGCATCAAAATCAATCGCGCTGATCATCAAAAAAATGATTGAAGCTATTGACGAAGGAAGCAGCGAACGTAAGCTTGATCGCGACAAACGCGAAGAAGAAGGCGAAGAAACTGAAGAGCAGGCAGCAAGCAGAATCAGCGGTGATGACGACGACGACGATGCACGCGAAGTAGCTCGTAAGAAACGTGTTGCTGCAGGTTTAGAGCCAGCTGATGGCGACGATCGCAAACGTCCACGCAAAGCGGTTACACGCAAACCTGCACCTGGTGCAGCTCGCAAACCAAGACCATAATTACTGGAAAATTTTATTGTATTCATGAACCTGTGCTTTAAGTGCAGGTTTATGCAATTACAACGGTATATAAACAAACTGAAATAAAATAACAATGGCTAATATCACAGCATCAGAGGTAAATAAACTGCGCCAGATGACCGGTGCCGGAATGATGGATTGCAAAAATGCATTAGTGGAATCAGAAGGCGATTTCGAAAAGGCAATTGACACCTTACGTAAAAAAGGACAAAAGCTGGCTCTTAAACGTGCTGACCGCGATGCAAACCAGGGTTTTGTTGTTGCTAAAACTACTGAAGATAAGAAATTCGCTTCAGTTATCATGTTGAACTGCGAAACAGACTTTGTTGCAAAAAACCAGGAGTTTATTGATTATGCAAATAAAATTATCGATCTCACTATCAGTGCTAAACCAGCATCACTCGAAGCTCTTCTGGCTTTGACAATTGACGGCGCAACCGTTGCTGATGGTGTAACTTATCTTACCGGCAAAACCGGGGAGAAAATGCAATTGTCGCACTACGATTTTGTTGAAGCTCCTTTAACATATGCATATAACCATTTCGGTAACCGCTTAGCTGCTATTCTTGGTTTGAATAAATCAGATGTAGCCGGCCTCGAAGATGTGGCTAAACACGTTGCTATGCAGATCGCTGCTATGGCTCCTGTAGCTCTGGATAAAGACGGTGTTGATGCAGAAACTATTGCACGCGAAATTGAAGTAGGAAAAGACCAGGCTCGTGAAGAAGGTAAAGCTGAAGAAATGCTTGAAAAGATTGCTATGGGCAAACTGAACAAGTTCTACAAAGAAAATACGTTGTTAAACCAGGAATATATTAACGATTCGAAAGTTACGATTCGTGAATACCTGCAGAAAGCAGACAAAGACCTTACTGTAACTGCTTTCAAGCGTTTACAGTTAGGCGCATAAGATCATTTTTTTTTTTGAAAAGTCCCGTCCGAAAAGGCGGGATTTTTTTTTGCGACACATGTCAGAAAATATGACGCGCACAAACGGGGTTACAAACAAATAATCCTAATATAAAATAAATTTTTCAACTCGGAACAGATATAGAGGAATATGCCATATATTTGTTATTGTAGAAGTAATTTAAACTGTATATTATGTTTTTGCAATCTATAATTAATGGAATAATAATGTTTTTTACAAACTGGGAAATATGGGTATGTATAGTAGCGTATTTTATCATATATCTCCTTTATAATTCTCTTTTGTCATCTATTGTAATGAATGCGATAGACTACAAGCCAGAAAGTGGTCTGTTCCTATTTACAGTCAATTCATTTGTAATGGTTTTGTTGGGTGCTGTAATTATAACTTTTTTAATTGCAGGATTAATACCAGTATTTGCAAATATAGGTGGATTTACCCCTTTATCTATAATATCGAACAATTGGTGGCTAATTTTGAGAACAGGACTATTTTTGGGTATTGCCATGATACTGCTTTCTCTTTTCCCTATAGTGGGGAAAATATTTACAACTATACCTGGCGTTTCTGAGTTAATTCAATGTATTTTAGCCTTTCAGATATTTTCATTTAAGATTTTAGGGCAAATATCAGTAGGATTTAAAATAAAAGAAGAAATGTACCCCGGTTATTTGACTGTTATTGGCTTCTTTATATTATCCTTATTTACGTGTTTTATCTTATACCTTATTACTAAACTGCTGTTTTCAAAATTTAAAACTAACAAAGAAACTGGAGCAAATATTTTGTATGGAAGTATAGGTATTATTCCTGGAATCCTTTGTCTATGTATGTATTGCTCGTATATTGTGTTGAAAATGCAAAACTAGAGTTAAGTTAAAAGATGGTTTTTCTGAAACGAGAAAAGCGAAGAATCTGTGGAACAAGACCTTCGTCAGGCAGGATTTGTAATCCTCCTCCAGGCGCGATAGTCATTCTGTGCCAATTCTGGTTATATCAATAAAATCCCCGCCACTACCACTACCGCGAATCCTTTCCTTCTTGCTTTCCAACTTAAACTGCAATTTTAGAACGAAATATATCAAGCGCCATTTTTATTCTTTTTATATCCTGTTCATAGTTTGTGTAAGCAATAGAAAAAGATTCTAAAGCTAAAAACTCTATAACTCTAAGAATATCAATTGAAGCACTCTTAACACTGGGTATGGATACAGCCAAATATTTAGGTATAAAATGAACCGTGGCATTTCTGACTTGCTCAGTGGTCCATTCAATGCTCTGCCATTCAGCATCACTGAGAACAAGTGCCTTCGTACACATTAGTTTCCCCATCCATAAGGTCTGATCTTGTACACGAGCTAGAGCAGTCCAAAAGCCTATGAGCTTAGACCCTTTTTCTTTACTTTTCTTGCCAGTTATTTTTATCCGTTCCTCACCAGTTGTTCTTTTCGGTTCCTCATTTGTATTCTCCCATTTAATTGTATATCCAGGTCCATTCTTTCTCGGATCTTTCTTGGATTTCTTCCAATTGGAATCATTTCCTTTTTTAATATATAGATTCCCATCATTAATTGTGGATATAACATTAGTATAATCACTGTTTTTGAGACAAGCAATACAGAATGAATAAAGAGAGTGATGCAAAGAAATAGCAATCCATTTCCATTTTAAATTGTCGTTCCTATCCAAAAAGCTAACAGCCGTTTCTAGCGAATCAATTGCATTTTCAACAGCATTAATATAAAAACATTCTCCTTGTTTGCTCTGATTGAGTTCATAAAGTGACCTGCCATTTCCATTACTGATATGATGCTCGCTATTATTTTCATCTTTTTTCATATTGATTTTATTTATATGGGTTTCCTGATTGCTTCTCTGAATCTCCTCGCTCCCTTGCGAATCCCTTGGCTTAGTTCTACTAAAAAATCCCCGCCACCTCATTCAGCAACAGGGATTTTTCACTTTTCACTATGCATTATTCACTCTTCTTCAACCTCACCACCACCTTCGTCGTAACCCCGTTATTTACAAAAAATGTACCTGTTTCTTTAACACAGCCATTATATTCCACTTCATAGTCATACCCTCCATCTGTTAGTATATCCTTGGTTATATTGCCCTGCAACCCGGTGCGTTTAACTATTTTTGCCAGGTCAGGACCAGATACGGCTTTAATCATCACTTTCGCTTTTGCTAAAGGTTCCCCTGTAGCATCGTTAAGTACGGTCATTAAAAACGCACGGGTACGCGAAGGTGTTTTTATAATTATCCGTTTGCTGTTATACTCTGCTACAAAAGCAGGCTCCTTTTTTTGTGCCGATTGTATCATCGCGTCAATTTTTACCAGCACTTTATCAGCAAGGGCAAAAATGGTATTCACTTTGGCCGTTAATTGAGCGGTCTCCTTTATATTGCCTTTAGGCTTGGTGTAAATAGCAATGTAATCGCTGGTCAGTGTCAGCAATTCATCCAGTTCGGCTTGTACAAGGTCGTAATCAGCTACCAATGCTAATTTAGGTAATACATTGGCATGAAAAGTGCCGGCTGTCTTAACCAGGTCGGCATCGGCCATTTTCTGCAATGCCCCTTTAGCAAATTTTATCAGCGACAGGAATTCGTTGTCCTCAGCCACGGTGGCATACGCAATGCATTTTACCGAAATATCCACAATCTGGTCGATCAAAAGCTTTCTAAGCTGGCTTTTCGATTTAGTTACTCCTGTCTTATCATCCTTCTGCAAACCCGATACCCTGAAAATTTCAGCTACATAATCTACAAAACTGGCAAACAAGGCTGCAAATGCATTCCATCTGCCTGTAATAGTGGTTGATGCCAGTAAAAAATCTTTAACCAGCACATACATGTTTAGTTTGTCCCTTTGGTGATCTTTCATGGTTTTTAAAATTTAATTTTAAAATATTATAGCCGTGTTCTTTAAAAGTGTATGAAAGTTAAAATCAATTTTGCGCTATATAACTGTGGATGCAAAATACTTATTACCAGTTTATTAACAGATATGGCAACCGTTAATCTCTGAAAACCGATTTTTATTGTTTCCTGTGTAACTTATCATTTCCGGCCCGTACTATATAATTTCCGGCTTGTACTATGTCATTTCCGGCTTGTACTATGTCATTTCCGACAAGTAACATGTCATTTCCGGTCTATACTATGTTATTTCCGGCCTGTACTTTGTCATTTCCGGCCTGTACCTTGTTATTTCCGCCCTATACTATGTTATTTCCGGCCTGTACTTTGTCATTTCCGGCCTGTACCTTGTTATTTCCGCCCTATACTATGTTATTTCCGGTCTGTACTTTGTCATTTCCGGCCTATACAATATTATTTCCAGCCTGTACCAAGTCACTTCCGGCCTAATAAATTATAATGCCTGTTTGGGTCGTATATGAGTTGTTGAATCAGAAAATATAGGAGTATTACGGACAGGGCTGAACTTATTAGCTCAATTTATTCAGGTCCTTTTTACTATATGCCAATGCTTTACGCACAAAATCCTTTTGAATTTCATCAACAAATAGATTTATATTTCCGGCAATATGCGGTGTGAGGATTGTATTGTTTGTATAATACCAGTCACTGTTTCTAGATAAGGGCTCATTTTCGAAAACATCCAGTACAGCCCCTTTGAGATTGTCTGAAGATAGAGCCTGTAACAATGCCGCTTCATCAATTATTTCACCCCGGCTTACATTAATCAGGTATTTGTTTTTACCAAGGGTACTTATTGCCCTCGAATCTATGATCTTCTTCGTAGAATCATTTAAGGGAAGAGAAATAATAAGAATATCTGTATTTTCAAGGAAATCAAGTAACTTGTCAGCCGGGTAAAATAAGGACAGAACTCCTTTGTTTTCTGGTAGTATTAGGTCGCAACCCAGAACTTCACACCCCAGCTTACTGAAATTTTCAGCAATAACTTTTCCAACCCGGCCTAACCCCAGGATGCCGATCTTACATTGAGTTATTGAAACAACCGAACCAGGAATAATATTACTTTGTTTCCATTTTCTATCGAAACGGTTTTCAAAGGAGTGATGTAAATTACGTGTTAGCATTATAGCCATTGCGATACAATATTCGGCGATGGATTGTGCCGATAATGGCGGTGGTTGTTCAATGGTAAGTTTGTCAGGAATTGTATAGTTGTTAAGGAAATCTAATCCTAATGTCGGGAAGTAAATCATTTTCGGCGGGTTGACCTGCCTCAGCATATAATCGCCTATGCCGAAGATAAAACAGATATCTGCATTCTCAAAATGTCGATAAACTTCAATCTTTTTTTTGCAGTAAATCACTTCCCAGTTAGTTGTATCGGGGATCGTAGATCCGTATAACAAATTACTCCATCTTTTTTCTGTAAAATTTCGATTGACGGCTATGGCAACCTTAATTTTATCAACTGATTTCCATTTAGGTTTTTTAGCAGAGATAATATTTTTTAATATGAAATCTTTTATCTGATTCATTGTCATTTAAAGGATTTATTAAAAAGAAGCCGGGGTACTCTGAATAACTTCAATCCGAATTCAATATCATAAAGTACTGGTACCAGGTCATCCCATGAAAAATGAGAATACACTTTTTTCCCGGCTAATGACTTTCTCCATTCCCAAAATGATAATTCTCCCGCGTTACGATATTGAATATATGAATTGAAATCCATATGCCGGTTTACCCATTTTATATTTGCAGTAAATTCTGTTACAGGCTCAGGATTTTGCCCTGTAGCTTCCAGGTAATCCATTAAAGCAAAGTTCATTCCGCAGGCTGTTGGCAATGAATTTTGCTGCCAGTATCTTGGATTAAGCTCTATAAGTTTCAGCTTTCCATCGCGCTCATCAAGCTTAAATTCAGCTGAGCCTACTCCACGATATCCTATATTTTGGATTAGCTTACGCCCTTCAATTAGTAATTCAGGGTAGAATATGCTCTCAACTACAGCTCCAACGCCATAGCGGATTGGGCTTTGACGTATCTTTCGAAGTGTGAATTCCAGCAGAATTCTTCCATCAGCTCCAATACAAGAGCAGTATTTGAAATGAAGTGTATCAGGCCCGGGAATTATTTCCTGAATAATAACTTCGAGCCCTATATTTAACAGGTAGTTAATTTTTTCTTTAAGTTCCGTTTCATTTTGCATTACAAACCCTTTGGTAATGCTTCCAACCAGCTTTCGCCAGCTATTAACTTCCAGCGCTTTAATGAAAACCGGAAATTTCAATTCAGGCAGTACTTTCTGTAGCTCGTACTCGGAACTGATTTTAAAAGTCGCGGGTAATGATACTCCGGCTTCAGAGGCAAGCAAATATTGTTCGTATTTGTTCGAAATCTTTCCTATAAGTTCAGATGATGAAAGATTGAACAGGTAATATAGTTTGAGTTCATTGAAATATTTGGCTACAAAATCCAGGAAGGTATCAGAAGTAACAAATAAGACTGGTTTGTGTGTTTGTGACTTTGAAAATGCCATTAATTCTTCCAGCAGAAGATTGGGTTCTTTGCATGGGTGCTGACACAAATATGACTTGATATAGGTTGAATAGAAACCGATATCTTTTTTAAAATCAAATCCATAGACTTTAATTCCTTTTTTGCCAAGGCTACGCCCGACTCCAAGGCCTGTTTCAAACATGCCAAGAACTAAAGCTGTATGCTCATTGTTAAAAACCATAATAATTAATAAATATTTTTGCTAAAAGTAATTATTGAACCGAATTAGTTCAATGTTGGTAAGTGTTTTATTCCCTGGTATTTAGAATAACCAGCATTTTTTGCGTAGTTTTCGGGAATAGTTGTAACATGCGTATATTTAATTGCATTTGCAACACATCGAAACTAATTATCGCGTAATATTAATTCAGATTTTAGATTAGTACGCTATTGTAATGTAAAGATACATTAATTCTAATATCCTAAAACAAAATTGCTCTCAAAACAAACGGAAGAAGTTAAAGATAACTAACTGAATAAAGTATTTCTGCATTCAAGTTCCATAATCGAATCACTCGGAATGGTTTGCTGATATTTTTTATCTGATTAAAGATGGCATTTGAATTTTAGTTGTAGATTTTAGTATTTCAAAGTATGGCCTGGTCTAAATATACATTATTTGTAATTTACAGTACAGCTGAGGGAGGATTCTTTTACGGACATAAAACAAAAAACCCTGCAGGGGGCCACAGGGTCTTTTGCAAAAGAAAATGTAGAAGTATGTTAGATTAAGGGAGTAACTTTTTGATAATTTCCGAAATCATTTTATTATCTGCTTTACCGGCAACCAATTTTGTTGAAAGTCCCATGACTTTTCCCATATCCTTAATGCCAGTTGCGCCGATATCGGCAATTACTTTTTTAACAATAGCAATTACATCCTCGTCGCTTAGTTGCTCCGGCAGGTATTTCTCAATAATGGAAGCCTGGAAGATTTCAGGTTCAGCCAGGTCAGGACGGCCTTGAGCCTTGTAAACTTCAGCACTTTCACGGCGCTGTTTTACAAGGCGCTGCAGCATTTTGAGTTCTACAGTTTCAGGGATTATTCCACCTGTGACATCCTTGCCTGTTTTTTCGAGTAACAACGCGGCTTTGATCGATCTTAAGGCTTCAAGTTTATCCTTGTCCTTATGAATCATTGCCTGCTTTATATCCTCATTTATAAGTATTTCCAGTCCCATAAGTGATATATTTAGTCAACATTATCATGCAGGAATGAATTATTCTCCCTCAGACCAGTTTTGTTATTGGAATCGGTACTCAGAGAAAAATGCGAAACCTGGCTGTCGCTCGAATGACTTGTTTCAGGCAGATCAACATTACGCCTCATATAAGCCGGAACCCTTTCCATTTCTTCCACATTGGATGGACTCAATGTTTTGTGGCTCAGGTTTTTTAACTTATTGATGCGATCCAGCCGAAGGTCTTCCTGCTCCAGCGTTTGTTTGGGTGCAGGGATTTGCTCGTAAACCGGTGCCTTTGGCTCAGTCCGTATAGTCGGGTTTACAATTTCGAACTCCGGTTCCTGGTTGAAGAATGATCTTATTTCAAGAGGCTCCGGATTCTGTATACTCGTTTCAGTTGTCCGTTCTGATTTTTCTGCTGAGTTGTCAGCAAAAAGTGTCATCGGTGTATTATTTGCAGTAGGCTCAGGAATTATCCGGGTAGGTTCTTCAACTGTTTTTTGAATAATTACCGGCTCAACAACCAGCTGAACTTCAGTTATGGGTTCAACCTTAACGGCTGCCTGTGGGGCATACAAGGTGTTTTTAACATCGTCAAGGTTGTGTTTGGTAACAACAGGTCTGCTGAAACCAGTAGCGATCAGGGTTATAGAGATTTCATCTTCCAGGTTGTCATCAACACCATCACCCCATATTACATTGGCATCTTCGCCTGTGCGGGATGTAATATAACCGGTTATATCGTTGAGTTCTTCAAGTGAAATTTCATTTTTTCCTGAAGTAATATACAGCAATACATTTGCTGCTCCCTTAATATCAGTATCGTCAAGAAGAGGCGAGTTCAGAGCCATCTCTACAGCTTTAACTGCACGATCCGGACCACTTGCAATACCTGAGCCCATGATAGCTTTACCACTTCCCTGCATTACCGTTTTCACATCCTCGAAATCGACGTTTATACGGCCGGTAACAGTTATGATTTCAGCAATTCCTTTCGCAGCGATGGTAAGTACATTATCAGCTTTGCCAAATGCCTGGCTGAGTTTCATGTCGCCCTGCATATCAAGCAACTTGTCGTTGCAGATTACAAGAGTGGTATCTACATACTTTTTCAGTTCTTCTATACCGGCAGTAGCCTGTAATTCGCGCTTACGTCCTTCGAAACTGAAAGGCTTGGTTATGATTCCAACTGTTAATATCCCTAATTCTTTTGCAATTTGCGCGATGATAGGAGTGGCGCCTGTTCCGGTTCCTCCACCCATTCCTGCTGTGATAAAAAGCATGGAAGTATTTGTGGATAGGATTTCCCGTATTTCATCAGCTATTAAAATAGCTGCGTCACGCCCTACTGTAGGGTTGGCGCCGGCTCCTAATCCGGTGTTACCAAGTCGTATTTTGTTTGGTACTTCACACTTGCTAAGCGATTGTGAGTCAGTGTTGCAGATATAAAAATCTACTCCCTTTATTCCTTGAGTATACATGTACGAAACGGCATTGCTGCCTCCTCCGCCTACACCAATTACCTTTATGATTGGGGCCTGTTCGTCAGGCCTGTCGAATTTTAGCATTTCAGTCATATTTCTCCCCCTAAAATTAATTGTTTAATATTCTTGTTACTTTCTGTTGATTAATTATTTACTAACAAAATAGGTGTTAATTATTAACTGATTCCATCTTTAAAAAAACGGTCAATCCAGTCAGCTACCTTGTTGTGTTTTGGCGCCGGAGTTTTGGGCTCGGCTTTGGTATCCTCAGGTTTGGTTACATCATTTTTGATGCGCGATACATCAGCGCGTTGCATTCCCATCAGAACCAAACCAAGACCGGTTGAATACATAGGGCTTGTCATTTCATCCACTGAATTGGCCGCCAGGTGTTCATTCGGGTAACCAATACGGGTATCCATGCCGGTAATAAATTGTGTGAGTTGTTCTATATGCTTGAGCATAGAGCCACCGCCTGTTAAAACAATGCCAGCGATCAGTCTTTTCTCAAGTCCTGTGCTTTTGATTTCCTGATATACTGCTTCTATAATTTCTTCCATGCGAGCCTGAATGATCTTTGCCAGATTTTTCAGGGTGATTTCTTTAGGTTCACGACCTCTTAAACCAGGAATGGCTACAACCTCTTCAGCCCGGTTTTCACTGGCAAGTGCCGATCCAAATTTTACTTTAAGATCTTCAGCATGTTTCTTTATTATGCTGCAGCCTGCTTTGATATCTTCGGTTATGATTTCTCCGCCAAAAGGAATAACAGCGGTATGCCTGATAATCCCATCAAGGAAAATGGCGACATCTGTGGTTCCACCACCAATATCGACCAATACAACCCCAGCCTCCTTTTCATCCAGGCTTAGCACAGCTTCCGCTGATGCCAGAGGTTGCAGGATCATATGCTGAAGATTGTATCCGGATTTTTCAATGCATTTCATAATATTCTGGGCAGCAGAAGTCTGTGCAGTCACTATATGAAAGCTGGCTCCCATCTGGTGACCGAGCATGCCTTTGGGATCTTTAACTCCGGCTTCTCCATCAATAATAAACTCCTGAGGCAGAACATCGATTATTTTTTCGCCGGGATTCATGGCGATATTATAAATGCTGTTAGTGAACTGGTCAATATCTGCCTGGCTGATCTCGGTTTCAGGATTGGGCCTGATCGTACTGGCCCTGTGCTGGATACTACGTATATGCTGCCCGGCAATACCCACATTCACTGTCCGTATGGTGACTTTGGAATGAGCTTCCGCCTGTTTTATGGCTGTTTGAATGGAATTTACCGTGTTTTCTATATTGGTAATAACTCCGCGGCGAACGCCAATAGATTCAGTATGGCCATAGCCCAATACCTCAATTTTGCCGAATTCGTTGCGGCGTCCCGCAATGGCAGCAATCTTTGTTGTTCCGATATCTAACCCGACTACGATTTCCGATGACATAGCTTTAAATTTATTTTGTGCACACTATTTGATTTTTATATTCCAGATTCAGTTTTTTGTATTTATTCCAGCCGGTTTTAACCAAGCCGTTTTTATAGAAACATTTTAGGTTTTCAAGTTTTTCGGCGGCATCGGTGGTATCTCCCATATAAATTATGTGCGATCCTGCTTTTGTAACCAGTTGGATTTTTCCATTGCCGGTAACATACACCTGCTCAATCAACGCTTTTAATGTACTATCTGTATTAATGATTTCCGCAAGCAAATGAATATCATAAAGGTTTTTGAGCTTTGCTTTCAGTACAAAATTGGAATCCGAAACCAAAAAGATATTTGTGCCATCTTTCAACGGACTTTCAATTTGGCCGCTCGCGATAAGTATTTTGTATGGATAAGCTGTATTTACAGGCATGATGCGTCCGTTGTTATCAATATAATGCGGATATCCGGCAGATGAATAATACCTGATTAAAGGAATGCATTGGTCGGCCCGGACCAGGATATCTCCTTCAACAGTAATCAGAACATCTGTATTTTCGAGGTATGGATTCTTTTTTACCAACGCGGAAATTCCTGCAATATCTACTTCCCCTATAGTTTTGGATTGCAGCTGGCCATATTTTCTGTTGATTTGGCCAATCAGGTCGTTTCCACTCATTAAGGGTTGTGCTCCCCTGTAATCAATGCGGCATGTAATTCCCCGGCATTGCTTTACTTCGTGCGTTACATTGGCAAAACTCATCATCACCACAACTCCTGCTGCTATGGCAACCCAAAGGGTAATGAGTAATATTTTCACCAATATTTTCATGCTTATTTGTTTTTATTTGTTCTGAAATAGTTTTCAATCGGTTCTACCAGAGTATCAATATCCCCGGCACCCATAGTTATAAGTACTTCAGGATGTTTTCCTTTAAAATATCCTGGAATATCTTTCTTCTCAATAAGATGTTTATTGGTATGATTTATCAGCGAAAGAAGCATTTGTGAGTCAACTCCCGGAATAGGAAGTTCGCGTGCCGGGTAAATTGGTAAAAGCAATATTTCATCCAATAAGGACAAACTATTCGCAAAATCAGCGGCAAAATCGCGGGTACGTGAGAAAAGATGTGGTTGAAATATACCTGTAAACTTGCGATCGGGAAACATGGCTCTTACTGAACGTATGCAGGCTTTTATTTCTTCAGGATGATGCGCGTAATCATCGATATAAACGAAATCATTTTCATTCAGCCTGATATCAAACCTCCGTTTTACTCCTTTGAATGTTGCTAATCCCCGGCTCAATTCTTCCGGGGTAACTCCGGCAAGTATGGCGGCTGCCAAAGCAGCGACTGCGTTCTCGACATTATACAATCCCGGAATTCCAAGAACCAGGTTATTTATTTTTCCGTTAGGGTAGTTGAAATCAAAATGATACAAGTGATCAACAAGGTTCAGGTTTGAAGCATAAAAGTCAGCTTCTTCGTTCACGGCATATCTGTACTCATTGCAATCCGGAGTAGTTTGCAAAGGAAGTTCAAGGCCTTTTTTTATAATCAATGAGCCCGGAGAAACAATGTTTCCGGTAAAACTGCTGAAGGCTTCATGAACAGAGGCGAGGTTATTATAAATATCCAGGTGGTCTGAATCAATGCTTGTTATGATGGCAATATAAGGGTGCAGATGAAGGAATGATCTGTCGTATTCATCAGCTTCAACAACCATAAAGGGAGATGTTTCGGATATCATCAGGTTGCTGTCGAAATTCCTCGAAATCCCACCTAAAAAAGCCTGGCAACCTACATGAGATTGTTCCATCAGGTATGAAACCATGGAGGAAGTCGTGGTCTTTCCATGAGTCCCGGCACATGCAATGGTTTTATATTCAGATGAAAGCATGCCCAGGACTTCGGCGCGTTTCATCATTCGGACGCCGCTTTTTTGGAGATATTGTAACTCTATATTTGTTGCAGGAATAGCCGGTGTATAAATTACCAGTCCGGTTTCAGCTGGAATTTTGCTTATATCTTCGTGATAATGAATTACCATTCCTTCATTCTCAAGCGATGAAGTCAGGCTGGTAGTCATACGGTCGTAACCATGAACCTGGTAACCTTTGGTCAGGAAATACCTCGCCAAAGCACTCATGCCGATGCCTCCGATTCCGAGGAAATAAATGATATGTTCTTTAATTCTCAACGACATGCTGGTTTTATTATTTCTTTCCTTTTGATGCAAGTTCAAAGATGTGTTCAGCTATTTGCCGGGCTGAATTCCGGATAGCCATTGAACTGATATTTGAACTAAGAGTTTTCTGTTCATTCAGATTAGATGCGAGTGCTGTAATTGTGCTTATCAAACCGGCTGATGCATCGGAATCTTTTACCAGAATGGCTGCGTTACGTGACGAAAGTGCCAGTGCATTCTTGGTTTGATGATCTTCGGCAACATTGGGTGAGGGTACAAGTATGGAAGGTTTCCCCGTGAGACACAACTCCGAAATAGCAATTGCACCAGCCCTGGAAACTACTATATCTGCGGCTGAATACGCTATGTCCATCTCTTTGATAAATTGCATGGTGATAATTCCATTCAATTTGTAATCCAACACGGCTTTGGCAGCCTGAATGCCGTAAAGTTTTCCTGTTTGCCAGATAAGTTGAATATTGTTGTCAACCAGTGATTTTAATCCTGCGTGAATGCTTTGATTTATAGTTCTTGCTCCCAGGCTTCCTCCAACTACAAGTAATGTTATCTTCCCTTCATTAAGCCCAAAGTGTTTCAGCGAATCTGCCTTTGAATTGTTATTAAACTCAATATCATGCCTGACCGGGTTACCTGTAATGCTGATTTTTGATTCAGGGAAGAACTTTTCCATGCTCGGATACGCGACACAGATTCTGTCGGCTTTCGAAGCCAGCATTTTATTTGTAATACCGGGAAATGAATTCTGTTCCTGTATAAGTGTTGGTATCCCTAACCATGTGGCCATGCGAAGTGTTGGCCCGGATGCATAGCCACCAGTGCCAATTACGACATCAGGTTTAAATGATTTTATGATTTTTAGCGCTTTGTACAAACTGGAAATAACTTTAATCGGGAACATCAGGTTATCAATAGTAAGTCTGCGTTGCAATCCGCTGATCCACAATCCTTCGATTGGATATCCGGCTGCCGGAACTTTTTCCATTTCCATGCGGCCTTTGGCACCGACAAACATAATTTCAGCATCGGGTGCTGTTTCTTTAACAGCATTCGCAATGGCCACCGCCGGGAAAATATGCCCGCCTGTGCCGCCACCGCTCAGTATTACCCTTATGTTGTTAAACTGCTGCATTTTCCAGTTCTGTTGTTTCTTCTGTTGGTACCTCAACCTCATCCATTTCTTTACTTACGCTCAATATGATCCCGATTGCAATACTGGTGAACCAGATGCTGGTTCCTCCCATACTCACCAGTGGCAGAGGCTGCCCGGTTACCGGAACCAGGTGAACAGCTACCGCCATGTTCGCAAAAGCTTGTATGACCAGGCTTATTGTTACGCCGATAGCCAGTAATGCCCCGAAATTCCCGGGCGCTTTTATTGCAATCCTTATCCCACGAAAGAGTAGAATAAGGTACATCAGCACAATAGTTATAGCTCCGATAACTCCATATTCTTCAATGATAATGGCAAAAATAAAGTCGTTAAAAGGATTCGGGAGGAAATTCTTCTGCATGCTGTTTCCCGGGAATTTTCCGACAAAGCCTCCGTTTGCAATTGCAATTTTCGCCTGATCCACCTGGAAAGTTTCATCGCTGTCGCCACCACCGCTGAAATGCTCGATGCGGTTCTGCCAGGTTCCTAAACGACCACTTGATTTCGGCGAAACCATCAGGAAAGCAATCAGGATAGCAAGTGCCGCAATACCAATGCCTGCCAGAGCCAGCAGATACCTGAATTTTACACCCCCGACAAACATCAGAATTATACAAGTCACAAAAAGGATGGCAGCTGTTGAAAGATTCGCCGGTAAAATCAACCCGCAAATAACCAATATAGGTAGCAGGATCGGAAGAAAAGCGCTTCTGAGATCTTTGATGTTGCTTTGTTTTTTTGCAAGCATACTGGCAACAAACATAATCAAAGCCAGCTTGGCAAGATCCGAGGGCTGAAACATAATGTTGACTCCCGGCAAGGTTGTCCAGCGGGCAGCTTCGTTGCGGACTTCACCAAAAACAAGTGTGTAAAGAAGGAGCGGAGCCGCAATTATTACAGCCAGCATGGATATTTTGGAATAATACACATACTTGATCTTATGCGCTGCATACATCAGGATAAATCCAAAAAGAAGGATGCCTATATGCTTCAGCAGGTAATATTCCGTATTTCCCTGTTTGAAACGATAAGCAAGCGTTGTGGTCGAACTGTACACAGCCAGAACTGAGAATACAGAGAGTATAATTACAACTCCCCATATTACTTTATCCCCACGTACTTTCGGAACTATCTGAATCATTGTTACGTCTTATTGTAATTTGGTTTTTGTTATAAGTTTCTGACTGCCTGTTTAAATTTATTGCCACGGTCTTCATAACTTTCAAAGAGATCGAAACTGGCGCAAGCTGGTGATAATAAGACTGTATCTCCTTTTTTTCCAATGGTATAGGCAGTCAAGACAGCCTGTTCAGCGGATTGGGTTTCATAAATGGCGTCAACCCTTGATCCGAAAGTCTCAATGAGCTTAGCATTATCAACTCCAAGGCAAATTATAGCTTTCACTTTTTGTGAAACTAACTCCTCAAGTTTAGCGTAATCATTTCCTTTATCCACGCCACCAGCAATCCAAATCAGTGGCGAGTCGGCGGTTTCGAGTGCGTACCAGGCGCTGTTAACATTGGTAGCCTTGGAATCATTGATAAAATCAATGCCATGGATACGTGCCACAAATTCGAGGCGGTGCGGTACATTTTCAAAAGCGCTCAGCGACTGGCGGATACTTTCACTCCGGATATCAACCAGTTTTGAGGCTATTGAAGCAGCCATCGAATTGTACACATTGTGTTTGCCTTGTAAGGCGAGTTCTTCCAATGTCATGGTAAAAAAATTAGTATTTGTGGTTATTTGGATTTTATTTTCAAAACAATAAGCATTCGCAGTGGTGTTTCCCGGTTGACAAGTAGTTGTGTAAATCTGAGCTTTCAGGTTACGCCTGATAACTTCGGCAGCACTTACTTCGTCGTCCAGGCAATAGATAAAAGCATCTTCATTCGTTTGATTCTGAGTAATTCTGAATTTCGAGTTGATGTAGTTTTCAAATTTGTAATCGTACCGGTCCATGTGATCGGGTGTAATATTTGTTAAAATGGCAATGTCAGCTTTAAAGTCAAACATGCTGTCGAGCTGAAAGGAGCTGATTTCCAACACATACCAGTCATAATCTTTCGTTACGACCTGCATGGCAAAACTCTCACCAACATTTCCAGCCAGGCCTACATTAAAACCTGCGTTTTTAAGGATATGATGGATCAGCAGCGTGGTAGTTGTTTTTCCATTTGAGCCAGTAATGCAGATTTTCTTCGCTTTTGTATATCTCGAAGCAAATTCTATTTCCGATATTACCGGTATCAGTTTAGCCTTGATTTTCTTTACCAATGGCCCTGTTAATGGTATTCCCGGGCTGATAATCACTTCATCAGCGTCAAGAATTTCTTCTTCTGTATGCTTTCCTTCTTCGAATGCTATTTCAAAATGTGAAAGAACGTTTTGGTATTTTTCTTTAATTTTTCCGGAATCGGATAGCCAAACCCTGAATCCTTGTTTTTTAGCCAGCACTGCTGCTCCTGTTCCGCTTTCGCCCGCTCCCAGTATGGCTATCTTTTTAGTCATTTTTTCAACCTTTTCCGCTACCTGATCTTTAATGTGATTATAGAAATAAGTGCCAGCCCGATACCTATAATGAGGAACCTCATCACAATTTTTGGTTCAGGATATCCTTTCTTCTGGTAATGATGATGCAAGGGTGCCATCAGGAATATTCTTTTTCCTTCGCCGGTCCTTTTCCTGGTGTATTTGAAATAAAATACCTGTACTACGACCGACAGATTTTCGGCAATAAAAATCCCGCAGAGAATCGGAATGAGCAATTCTTTCCTGATCATAATTGCCAGTGCCGCTATGATGCCACCCAAAGCCAGGCTTCCGGTGTCGCCCATAAATATTTGAGCCGGGTACGAATTATACCAGAGAAATCCTACGCAAGCTCCTACAAGCGCAAAGATGAAAACCACCAGTTCGCCTGTATTCGGGATGTACATGATGTTGAGATAATCAGCAAACACAATATTGCCGCTGACCCACGCAAGCAAGCCAAGTGTAGCGGCAATAACAGCCGATGTTCCTGTCGCCAGCCCATCCATGCCGTCGGTGAGGTTTGCTCCGTTGGAGATTGCCGTTATCACAAATATTACCATCGGGATAAAAATCAGCCAGGCATATTTCCTGTAGTCGTCGCCGGTCCATTTCAGCAATACGGCATAGTCGAATTCATTGTTTTTGAAAAATGGAATAGTTGTTTTAGTTGATTTTTCAGGTGTTTTTTTAAATTTTTTGTTGTGATCTTTAACCTGTTCAAAGGCGGTAAGTGTGCTTGTTCTTACCTCGGTTCTTTTTTCAGGAACGCGTTCGCGGATTACAATTCCTTCATTGAAATACAATACTGATCCTACAACCAAACCTGCAACTACCTGCCCGATAATCTTGAACCTGCCGGCCAGTCCTTCTTTATTTTTCCTGAAAACCTTGATGTAATCATCCAGGAAGCCGATCAAGCCTAGCCAAACGGTTACGAATAGCATAAGGAGAATATAGATGTTCAGGATCTTGGCAAACAAAAGTGTTGGTACAAGCAGAGCTCCAAGTATAATAAGTCCACCCATGGTTGGAGTTCCTGTTTTTGCCATCTGACCTTCGAGCCCGAGTTCTCTGACAGTTTCGCCTATCTGTTTGGCGCGCAGGTAATTAATGATCCGCTTGCCATAGATCAGGGAAATAAACAATGAAAAAATCGTGGCCATAGCAGCTCGGAACGAAATGAATTGAAACATTCCGGCTCCGGGTACATTGTACGCTTTATCAAGATATGTGAAAAGATAATACAGCATATGGCTTCGTTTTCGGTTAGTATTTAGTTTGAGTTGGTTTAGAGTAAATATTTTTTTAAAATTTCTTTATCATCGAAAGGATGTTTTACCCCGTTTATATCCTGGTATTTTTCGTGGCCTTTTCCTGCTATCAGGATTACATCATTATCGCGGGTCATAGCACAGGCAATGCGTATGGCATCGTGCCGGTCTGTGATATTCTGCACATTCCGGGCAAACTCTTTTTCAACACCAACAAGCATTTCAGCAATAATCTGTTCAGGAACTTCGCTGCGTGGATTGTCAGAAGTAAGTATCACCCTGTCGCTTAAGCGGGCAGCAATTTTGGCCATGATAGGGCGTTTGCTCTTGTCCCTGTCACCACCGCAGCCAACAACTGTGATCAGCATTTCATTTCCCGTGCGCAGCTGGTTTATCGTTTCGAGAACATTCTGCAAGGCATCAGGAGTATGAGCGTAATCGACTATTCCAATAATGCCCTGAGGTGATTTGATATAATCGAACCTGCCTTCAACACTTTCGAGGTTGCTTAGTATGGTTAGCACTTCCAGTGGATACTGCTCAAGCAAAACTCCGGCAGCATATACAGCCATCAGGTTGTAAGCGTTAAACTTGCCTACCAGGCGGCACCATATTTCGTTGCCATCCAGGTCGAGGTGTAAGCCGTCGAGCGGTGCTTCAATAATGCGGCCTTTAAAGTCAGCCATTTTCTGAAAGCTGTAAGTATACTTGCTGGCTTTTGTATTTTGCAGCATCACCAGTCCATTTTTGTCGTCAAGATTGGTCAGAGCAAAAGCGGTGGCTGGCAATTCATCAAAGAAGCGCTTCTTGGCTTTCAGGTATTCGTCAAAGGTTTTGTGGAAATCAAGATGATCAAGTGTGATATTGGAGAAAATGCCCCCGGCAAATGTTAATCCGGCAATCCGGTTTTGAACAATAGAATGCGAACTCACTTCCATAAAGCAGTAACTGCAACCTTTTTCAGCCATATGGCTGAGTAACTGGTTGAGATGAATGGCATCCGGTGTGGTGTGTGTCGAAGGAATAATCTCATCGTCAATCCTGTTCAGAATGGTTGAAAGCAATCCTGTATGATAGCCGAGTTCCCTGAAAAGGTTGAAAAGCAAGGTAACAGTGGTTGTTTTACCATTTGTACCGGTAATTCCGACAAGCTTAAGTTTTTTTGAAGGGTTGCCAAACCAGTTGGATGCAATTGTGCCTGAGCTATAACTGCTGTCAGCAACCTGAATGTAGGATATTCCTTCACTTATTGTTATCGGGAGTTCTTCACAAACAATAGCAACAGCCCCTTTTTCAATTACTTGCGCAATATAGCTGTGGCCATCCACACGGGTGCCTTTAACCGCGAAAAACATACTTCCGGCCGTTACTTCGCGCGAATCATACGTAATGCCACTGATCACCTGATCAGCAGCACCTTTGATTTGCTTTACGTTAACATCGCGAAGTAGTTCGGTCAGGGTTTTCATTTTATGTATTGTCTCTTTTCGTTTTTTGAATTAATTGTTAAATCCCAGGCTCAGCAATACCGGCATGCCGGGCAAAAATTTACTTCCGGCTGGAAGGGATTGTTGTTTTACAAGCCCCACACCGTTTATCTGAACTTTTACACCCAGCTTTTCGAGCCGGTAAACAGCATCGCTTGCGCCCATTCCAATTACACTTGGTATCGTCTGAGGGCCATAAGCAACCGAAGCATTCCTGGTACCAACGCTGTCGGTAACCTGGGTTATCCAATCCTGGTTATTGGGAACACCCATTGCATATCCAAGCCACTTGGTCAGATATTGTATATCTTTTGTATTACCTGCCAGCATCGGATTGCTGCGGATGGAATGTGTTGTGTCGGTCCAGTTCATTCCAACTTCAGGATCGGTGGCATAAATGCGGTCGGCAATTTCACGAAATACCGGCGCTGAAATGGTGCCACCATAATAACCTCCGACTGTTGGATTGTTGATTACAACTATACAGGAGTATTTTGGATTGTCAGCCGGGAAGTAGCCAACAAACGACCCTTTGTAGTTGGTTTTATTGTAGCCACCACGATTTTGAGCAACCTGGGCAGTTCCGGTCTTTCCTGCAACTTTGTAAATAGGATTTTTTAATACAGAACCAGTTCCGTGATCCACAACAGCTTCGAGCATGGTTTTAGCCATTGCAATTGCCTCTTTTGAAGCAATTCGTTGGTTTATTACCTGTGGTTCGAAACTTGTTACAGGCTGACCTGCCTTACGGACTTCTTTTACAAAATGGGGTTTTACCATTACTCCGTCGTTTGCAATGGCATTATAAAATGTCAGTATTTGAAGCGGTGTAAGAGCAACTTCGTAACCTATAGACATCCATGGTAAGGATGAATTTGACCACAAACCATCTTTGGTGCCCAGAATCTGTGGCCGGCCTTCACCTTTGATTTCAAGACCAAGTCTTTTATTTACACTAAAACTATGAAGCCTGTCAACGAAGGCTTGCGGATCGGATGCGTATGCTTTTGTTATAACTTTCGAAATGCCCACATTTGATGACTTCTCAAATGCTTGCTGAACAGTCATTACACCGCCGCCAAGGTGAGAGTCACGCATAGTGCGCCTTCCGAATTTCGTCACACCTCCGGTTACATCAACAAGATCATCGAGTTTAGTCTTGCCGTCTTCAAAAGCAGCCAGTAACGAAAACAGTTTAAATGTAGATCCGGGTTCCGTGCTTTCGCCAATGGCATAATTATACAGTTCTTCGTAAGTGCCTTGTTTTGTAAGCCCAAGGTTGGCAATAGCTCTTATTTCGCCGGTTTTTACTTCCATCAGTATGGCGCAGCCATGATCGGCTTTATTTACTATAAGTTGTTGCAGTAAAGCTTCTTCGGCAACATCCTGAATATTAATGTCAATGGTGGTAAGAATATCTGCGCCATTTACCGGCTCTATTTCATTGCCCCTGTTCATCGGGCGCCAGTTGCCATCCGGAATACGCTGATATAGTCTTTTCCCGACCATGCCCTGCATTTCGTTATTGAAAGAACTTTCAATACCAACATTATTTGAGTTACCGTCCTTATACCATCCCAGTGTCCGGTATCCCAGATTATCAAACGGATAAACTCTTTTGTTTTGAACAATAGTAATAAGGCCTCCGCTGTTTTTCCCTAATCGGAAAATCGGGAATTTACGGATGGCTTTGAGTTGATCGAAATCTGCTTTACGCTTTATTAGCAAATAGCGGTTTTTGTTTTTACGCCCTTTAACCAATAAAGATTTGTACGCTTTGGTAGTTTTATCCTTAAAATAACCGGCCAGACACAAAGCAAGCGAGTCAATATCTTTTTCGAAAGTTGAATCAGCTATCAGAGGCGAAGCCGCATCCATGCGAACTTCAAATAAGGGTACCGAAGTTGCCAGCATTTCCCCGTTTATATCATAGATGTTTCCCCGGTTTGGTTGAATGGTGAAATATTTCAGGGAGAGTTTTTCGGCTTTTGCTTTCCACATTTCGCCTTCAACCAGCTGGATATAAAGGATCTTTGCGATAATAGCAAAGCTTATGACAAACATAAAGCCATAAACCAGGTATACACGTGTAAGTATCGATTTCCTTGAATCCATTGGTTGAGCTATCTGATAGTTATAGGTTATAAGTTATAGGTTATGAGTTGGGTGAACGGAGTTGGATTTTGTACGACGTGCTAGGTATTAGTACATTAGCCATTTGCATTATTCCTTAGTTTGATCAATCAGTATTTTGCGGGGCGGGGTTTTTGATTCTTTCAGTCCGCTATTTTGCAATCTTTTAGCTATTTCGGTTTGCCTGGTAGTTTGCATCAGCTTCGATTTGGTATTGATGTATTCGAAACGTTGTTCTTCAATCTGTTTTTTTGTTTTACTGATAGTTATGATAGTACGGTTGGCATAATTTGAATTAAAAATGTAAAGCAATCCGATACCTGTAAGGAATACGAGAAAGGGTAGAAGTCCTATCATTTTTTCACGGACCAGGAACGACCCTTCAAGTATGCTTTTTACTTTGCCTCCTGCTTGTTTGCTTTTACTTTGCCCTTTTGTTTTTTTTGTAGATGACTCTTCGGCAGACGAGGGTTTAGGTTCAGGTGCAACCACTTCCGGCTCAATATTGATTGTATTACGTAGTTCAGCCATGATTATATTTTTTGAGCTATACGCAATTTTGCACTTCGTGAACGGGGATTGCTTGCCAGTTCAGCTGTACCAGGAGTTATAGGCTTACGGGTAATAGATTTCAAAGGCACTAGTATGTTACCATAAAAATCTTTTTCCAGCGTGCCATCAACGTTGCCTGATTTCATATAGTTTTTCACTAAGCGGTCTTCGAGTGAGTGGTAGGAAATAATTACAAGCCTTCCTCCCGGTTTTAAAACATCAGCGCATTGTTTCAACATAGCTTGCAAGGCTCCCATTTCGTCGTTTATCTCTATGCGGATAGCTTGAAAAATCTGGGCCAGTATCTTGTTTTCGTAATTGGAAGGCAAACATGACTTTATGGCTTCTTTCAATTCGGTTGTGGTAGTAATAGGATTTGATCGGGCCTGAACAATTGCAGCTGCGAGTTGCCGTGCATTCGATAATTCCCCATAGAGTTTAAAAACTGACTGGAGTTTATCTTCCGGATAGGTGTTAACCATATGTGATGCAGTGATTACCTGGCTGCGGCCCATGCGCATATCGAGCGGACCTTCGAAACGGGTTGCGAATCCCCGTTCCGGGGTATCAATCTGGTGCGATGAGATGCCCAGATCAGCCAGTATTCCATCCAACGGAAAAGCTTTGTGTAGTCGAAGGAAGTTTTTCAGATAGCGAAAATTTTCATTTACCAGGGTGAAGCGCTCATCGTCTAATGCATTCTCTATGGAATCCTCATCCTGGTCAAAAGCGATCAATCGACCGTCGGAATTCAGTTTGCTTAGTATTTCGCGCGAATGTCCACCGCCACCGAAAGTAAGATCAGCATAAATCCCTGACGGATTGATGCTGAGGCCTTCAATACATTCGTGCAATAAAGCGGGTTGGTGGTACATCCGGTTTTCATTCGTTGAGGTTAATATTCCCTAATATTTCTTCGGCTAATGCGGAAATATTAGTCTGGGTTTCGCTGATTACTTCATCGTATTTAGCTTTATCCCAAATTTCAATGCATCCCATTTTGGCAGTTACCACAATGTCACTGCTTATGCCTGCGATTACAGCCAGATCGCGTGGTATCAATATCCTGCCTGTGCTATCGATTTCAAGTTCCTTTAAACCAGCATTATAGGCACGAATAAAATCATTGTCTCTTTTTACAAACCTGTTCAATTTGCTGGTTATCTTGTTTATAAGTTCATTCCAGTTTGATCGTGGAAAGAGCTCGAGACATGGACTAAGGATACTGCGTTTTACCACGAAACCTTCACCCAATGAAGCACTAAGCTGGTTTTTTAACGCAACCGGAAGCATAAATCTTCCTTTCGCATCAACCCGGCAAATATGCTCTCCTTGTAAGGGTATCATGGGTGCTGTTATTTTGATGTAAAAATAGACATGATTTACCACTTACCACCACTTCTTACCACTTTTTTTTATTAACAATACACAGAGCGCTTATTAATAAAGGGATTCAAGCAATTTTAGCCCTGAAATAAGTGATAACATTGGATAGTTCCGGATATATTGAATATCTGCAACTGATTTGGGAATTAATAATAATTGGCTAAAATTGCTCTGCTGAGCATAATACTATGTTTGGGAAATTCATTAATTTTGCATTACACAGTATACTTCAATATTGTTTATATTTAATCCATTGTATGGAAGATCAGTCTGTTGGCAGCCAGGATAAAGAAAATTTTCTTGATCTTGACCGTGTGATTGGCAATAAAAACCCGGCATTACTCCGAATGATGCCTCGCTTTGTTAAGAATTATCTTAAAAAAGTAATTCATCAGGATGATCTCAACGAAATAGTCCGGAATAACAGGAATCAATATGGCATCGATTTTTTAGATGCCTGCCTGAGAGGATTTGGAGTAAAAGTCATCTATAAAGGACTTGAGAATGTTTCGGCTGACGGACGTTGGATTGTAGCATCAAATCATCCGTTGGGTGGTTTGGACGGAATGGCCCTGATGTGGGTTATAGGTAAGGTAAGGAAGGATATTGTTTTTCCGGTGAATGATCTGCTTATGAATATTGCAAATCTCAAGGAGCTTTTCATTCCAATCAATAAACATGGTTCGAATGCCAGTAATGTCCGGATTATTGAGGATACATTTGCATCAGATAAAGCAATGTTGTTTTTCCCGGCAGGATTGTGTTCCCGAAAACTGAAAAACGGAATCTGTGATCTTGAATGGAAAAAGAGCTTTATTGCCAAGGCCAAAGCATACAAACGGGATATCATACCTTGTTTTATTAATGGCCGGAATTCCGACTGGTTCTACAACCTGGCCCGTCTTCGTACCTTTTTGGGGATCAAGTCGAATATTGAAATGTTATACCTGGTCGACGAAATGTTCAGGCAACGCAATAAAGAAATTGTAATTACCTTTGGGAAACCAATTTCTTATACTATCTTTGATAAAAAGATAACAGATTCAGCGTGGGCCCAGAAACTGAAAAACCATGTGTATACCCTTGAAAACAATCTGAACAGTTCGTTTATAACTGAATAAGCAACATGAATGCGATGCAGGAGATAATAGAAGCAGTTGACCGTAGTATAATTGAGAAAGAACTCACTCCCGAACGATTTGTGAAACCCACAAACAGCGGGAACAATGAGATTTATATTGTTACATATCAAAATTCACCTAATATTGTCAGGGAAATAGGCCGCTTACGTGAAATTACGTTTCGGGATGCCGGTGGCGGAACAGGATTGGATTGCGACCTGGATGAATTTGATATAGAAGAGGAAAATCCATTCCAACAGCTTTTTGTATGGGATCCAAGAGAAAAGGAAATCATAGGCGGTTACAGGTTTATTCATGGCAAAACTCTTAAACGGCATAAGGACGGTCATATCAATACTCCTACCAGTGAACTTTTCCATTTATCTGAAAAATTTATAGAAGAATATCTTCCACATACTATTGAACTTGGTCGGTCGTTTGTACAACCCAATTACCAGCCAACTGTAAACCTGCGCAAAGGGATGTACGCACTCGATAATATATGGAACGGTTTGGGAGCCATACTGGTACAAAATCCTGATGTGAAATATTATTTTGGGAAAATTACTATGTACCCTCACTATAATGTTGAAGCACGTGATTTAATTCTCTATTTCCTGCGCAAATATTTCAGTGATAAAAACAACCTGGTTTACCCACACGAATCACTCGCGTTAGAAACTTCATTGGATTTCCTTTCCGAACAGTTTACGGGCGGATCCTACGAAAAGGATTATAAAATCCTGGTTCAGCTGGTACGGCAAAGGCACGAAAATATACCTCCATTGGTAAATGCATATATGAATCTATCATCCACCATGTTGTTTTTTGGTACTTCACTCAATCCGGGATTCGGTGATGTGGAGGAATCAGGAATACTGGTAACGCTGGATGATGTTTACGATTTTAAAAAAGACAGGCATTTGAGCATGCCGCCAAACATCTAATCTGAACTTTTATGAATAATCGCAGGGCCGCTTTTATGATAAGTGCTGCCGATATAACAGGCTGTCCCCAAGCGCGATTACCTGAATATGCATTCTTCGGCCGGTCGAATGTCGGCAAATCATCACTTATCAATATGATTACCGGGGTTAAAAACCTGGCGCGTACTTCCTCAACACCTGGTAAAACCCAGCTACTGAATTATTATATGGTGGATGAAGACACATGGTACCTGGTTGATCTTCCTGGATATGGATATGCTAAAGTGTCGAAAAAATCGCGCAAAAACTGGGAAAAGATTATTCGCGAATACCTGTTGCAACGACAGTCATTAGTTTACACTTTTATACTTGTCGATACCCGGCACGAACCCCAGAAAAGCGACCTTGAACTTATTAACTGGATGGGTGAGGAAGGATTGCCGTTTTGTTTGGTATTTACAAAAGCCGACAAAATATCACGCAATGCGGTCCGGAGAAATGTGGATGAATATAAAAAGATTCTTGCTGAGAATTGGGAAGAGCTTCCCCCGGTTTTTATTACGTCTTCAAATTCAGGTGAAGGGAAAAGCGAAATAAACAGTTTTATCGCCACTACAAACACTGAGTATAATTTACTGACAGAGCAGAAACAATAAGAGAGTTCAAAAAACTTCTTTCTGAGCTAAGATCTTTCAATCTTCATTCCGGTAGTCAGGATTAAAAGATTATTATTTCTTATATGCTTCAACGAAAGCTGATTTTCAGAACTCTCTCTCTGATTGTATTTATTTTTATTTATACAACATGAGCAAGTGGTTTTTGGAAACCAAATCCCCTTCTTTTACATAAATTTCGGCTATAGTGCCATTATCAGGTGCAAAAATGCTATTCAGCATTTTCATAGCTTCAAGGTCAACAAGTTTGTCACCTTCTTTTACTTTCTTCCCTTTGGTAAAATAAATCTTCTTTATGGTTCCGGGAATAAATGCAAGAATTTTTTTTGGATCTATCGGCTCATAGGGTTTCCGGCTGAGAAACTTCTTTGTTAACCGGGTTTTGTATTTAACATCTTCAATCATTAAGGTTTGAAAAACTTCGGTGTCAAGATTTTCAGATGTTTCATCTTGTTTTATGTCCTTTAAATTCAGACTTTTTGAGTTATCGCTTGTTGGCATAATTATTTTTAGTTAAAACAACTATTGAAAAACGCAGTATTGCAATTGCTGTATCAGAACAATGTTATACCTGAACTGATATTTATCGGAATGAATATCAGTTCAGGGTCACAACATCCGGTGAATTAAAATGGTGGGATACCATGTTTTTTCAAAGGAACGTCAACTTTTTTATCGGCGGAAATGGCGAGAGCATGTATAACCATATCGCGGGTTTCTTCCGGACTGATTACCGCATCAACATATCCATATGCCGCGGCAACAAACGGATTGGCAAACTTCTCCTTGTATTCTTTGATTTTGAGTTTGCGCATTTCCTCCGGATTTTCGGCTTCTTTAATTTCATTTCTGAAAATAATATTAGCAGCGCCTTCAGGACCCATAACCGCAATTTCTGCTGTTGGCCATGCAAAAACAAAGTCGGCACGTAAATGGCTGGAGCACATGGCTATATATCCTCCGCCATACGCTTTGCGTGTAATAACTGTTATTTTCGGTACAGTTGCTTCGCTATAAGCATAAAGTACTTTAGCTCCATGGCGGATTACACCGGCATGTTCCTGGTCAACACCTGGCAGGTAACCTGGTAAATCGACCAAAGTGACCAGTGGAATACTGAAGGCGTCGCAGTAGCGGATAAACCGGGCTGCCTTATCGCTGGAGTCAACATCGAGAACTCCTGCGAGTACCAGAGGTTGGTTAGCAACAAATCCAACTGTGTATCCATTCATGCGGGCAAAGCCGATTACAATATTCTGAGCAAATAAATCCATAACTTCGAGGAAGTCAGAATCATCGCAGATACCACGGATTACATCTTTTACATCATAAGGCTGACGCGGATTGGTAGGGAATACTTTATCCAAACTGTATTGGCGTACACGGGGTGGTTTCTTTGGGAAAGGATCAGCTTTCTTCAGGTTGTTCCATGGAATGAAACTGCATAGTTTTTTAATTTGCTCGAAACATTCAATTTCACTTTCGGCAAAGAAATGCACATTGCCGGTTATCTCGGCCTGAACGCGTGCGCCGCCTAATTCTTCCATTGATATCTCTTCGCCGAGTACAGTTTTTATAACTTCCGGACCGGTGATAAACATCTTGGATATTTTATCAACCACAAAAACAAAATCTGTCAATGCCGGTGAATATACCGCACCTCCGGCGCAAGGCCCAAGGATTACCGAAATCTGAGGAATAACACCGGATGCCTGAGTGTTACGGTAAAATATTTCACCATAGCCTGCCAGTGAGTTTACACCTTCCTGAATACGGGCTCCGCCTGAATCATTAATCCCGATAAGCGGAATCTTAAGTTTCATGGCGTGATCCATGATTTTGGTGATCTTTTTGGCATGCATATAGCCAAGTGAACCGCCGGCAACTGTAAAATCCTGGGCGAAAATACATACAGGATAATTGTTGATGGTTCCGGTTCCGGTAATTACGCCATCGCCTGGAAGGTATTTGTCGCTCATTTCGAAATCGCGACCGGCATGTTCAACAAACAGATCGTATTCGTGAAATGACTTTGCATCCAGCAAAGCGATAATTCGTTCGCGGGCTGTAAGCTTTCCGGTGGCTTTTTGTTTTTGGATGGCTTTATCACCACCGCCACGCAACGCTTCCTGCATTCTACGTTTCAGATCGGATGATTTGGAGCTTAAGGACATAGGTTTTTGGTTTGTGAATAATACGTTGTTCCGCCCTGCGGCGGATTAATCATAAGCGGGCAAAGATACAATCATTTAATTGTTAATTCATGTACAAATAATGCATTTTTAGTAACAACAGGAGTTAACATTTGATATAAATGCTTAATTTTGAGGTCTTAAACATATGCGATGAATATCGAAGAATTGCGGGATTATTGTATCCGTAAGCCTGCCGTTACCGAAAGCTTCCCTTTCGATGAATCCACACTGGTGTTTAAAGTCGCAGGCAAAATGTTCCTGCTCACGGATCTTGTTGATGCTTTTTCGATGAATGTTAAAAATTCTCCCGAAAAAATAATTGAACTCAGGGGACAGTATCCCAGCGTTTTACCCGGATATCATATGAGTAAAATTCACTGGAACACGGTAATGATTGACGGTACCATTTCCGAAACTCTTCTGAAACAATGGATTGACGAATCATACAATCTTATTGTGGCCGGTTTTTCACGAAAAGAAAAAGCTCTTTTTAATGAAATGTCCGGAAAACTTTAAAAGTGATATTGTGTAACAGTTGCTTGTTGATTTACGAACAAGGAATTTTAATTTGCGATTTTTCAAGATTTAGGAAATCGATAAAAGTTCATCTGACATCTAAAATCAACAATCGTTAATCTTTGTTCTTAAATCAATTTTTTAACTATTAGTTCCTTTATCTATACAAATTACTGCAACGTCACATATTTTGAAAGCGCATTAACAAGCGCAGCTTTAGATTGAACACCCACCAATGTTTCAACTACCTGGCCATCTTTTAAAATAAGTATTGTAGGGATGGCTTGTATTCCGTATTGATTTGCCAATGGTCCGTTGGCATCAATATCAACCTTGCCCACTTTTACTTTTCCTTTAGTTTGGCCTGCAATTTCCTCGATAACCGGAGCCATGGCTTTACAAGGCATACACCATGAAGCCCAGAAATCAACCATCACAACTCCCTTCGACGTTTCGTCCACAAAATTTGAGGTTGTCAGTGTGATAATATTTTTATCTGATGAACCTGATTTACATGCTGTCATAGATAAAATTACCGAAGTAAAAAGTACAGAAATTATGAAGGCTTTTTTCATTATAAAAAGTTTATAGGGTTTAAAACTATGGGATTTTTGCTACAGTTATTTTAATGTCACTAATGTAATGCCGGAACCACCTGTTTCAAGAGAAGCATCCGAAAATTGTTTCACCTCAGGAATGCCGCCAAGGTAATTGCGGATAATACTACGCAGCACACCGTTCCCTTTTCCATGTAAAATGCTTACTTCGGAAACATGAAGCATAATGGCTTCGTCTATATAGCGTTGAATAAGCGTTTCGGTTTCGTCAGCCCGCTTTCCTCTTACATCAATGGTGATTCGGAAATTAGCTGTCCGGGCATTCATATCATTCACCATATTCTGATAGGCGTATCCACGGTTAATTTGTTTCTTAACCGGTGCGTTTGCCTGGAGTACTTCCAGGTTTTCAGATTTGACTTTTAATGTAATTGTGCTAAAAGCTACAGTAACATCATTTCCATGAATATCGACCACTTCGCCTGATTCGTGCTGACCAATCATTCGGACACGGCTACCTTTAACAACAGGTTTCCCTGTTGCTTTTTCGGGAGGCATTACTTCTTCTTCTTTTTCAATAATTGGACCAACAAGAGGAATTTCGACAATCTTCTCAGTAAATTCCTTTATTTCGGTCCGTAATTGTTTTGTCCGCGATGCATCAGCCTGCGACTGTTTTATTTCGCGTATGGTTTTTTCAATAATCTGGTTCGACTTATTCAAAATTGACTTTGCCTCGTTACTGGCTTTTTCGAGAATTTCTTTCTTTTTATTATCCAGATCTTCTTTGAGGGATGAGTAGCGATTTATAAGCCCGGTGAGCATTTCATCCGCCTGCTGAAGCTGCTTTTCTTTCAGGCTTAACTCCAGCTTTTCGGCTTCAAGATCCTGCATCTGCTTATCGAAATCGAGTTTGGCGTGACCTACTTTTTCTCCTGCTTTTTCGAGTACTTCTTTCGGGAAAGCAATGTTTGTTGCAATTTCAAAAGCAAACGAACTGCCAGGTCTGCCGGTTTTAAGCACAAATAGCGGTTTCATGTGTTTGGTATCGTAAAGCATGGCTCCGTTCAGGAATCCCGAATGGTTGGAAGCAAGCAGTTTCAGATTGGCATAATGGGTGGTAACAACGCCATATGATTTTTTATCATTCAATGTTTCGAGAACAGCCTCGGCAATTGCTCCTCCGGACTGAGGTTCAGTTCCGGCTCCAAATTCATCGATAAGGAATAGGGTGGAATGATCCGCATATCCTAATAGGTTTTTGATATTCAGTAAATGGCTGCTGTATGTACTCAAATCATTTTCAATGGATTGCTGATCACCAATATCTATAAAAAGGTTGTCGAAAATACCTGCATCAGAAGTGTCAAGCACAGGTATCAATAAACCACATTGCAGCATGTATTGCAGTAATCCTACTGTTTTTAGCAATACCGATTTTCCGCCTGCATTAGGTCCCGAAATAATAAGTATCCTGTTGGATGAATCTAAAGAGACATTTGAAGGTACTATCTCACGTTTCTGTTTCTTCAGCGAAAGCATCAGCAGCGGATGCCGGGCTTGTATCCAGCTGAATGACTGCTGGTTGTGCAATACAGGTTTCAGCGATCCGGTTTCGATTGCCAGCAAAGCTTTGGCCCTGAGAAAATCGAGGTGTCCCAAAAAGTCAAGAGAGTCTTTCAGTAATTGAATATACGGGCGTAATTCATCGGCCAGTTCAATAAGTATTTTAATGATTTCTCTCCTTTCGGCCAGTTCCAGTTCGCGGATGCTGTTCCTGAGTTCGAAAACCTCCGTTGGTTCAATATAGGATGTTTGACCGGTTGCAGATTCATCGATGATCACTCCGCTTATCTTGCGTTTATTTGATGAATTTACAGGAATTACGGCCCTTCCATCGCGGATAGCAATTTCGGTATCGGCAGGAACATATTTGTCGAGTTTGGCCTGCGTAAGAGCCTGCGCAATCTTTTTGTCAATCATGTGAATCATCCTCGAAAGGCTTTTCCTGATTTCGAGCAGGGTAGGAGAGGCATTGTCGCGGATGTTGCCTTCGATATCGAGAACCCGGTTAATGCCCGACAGAATTCCCGGTTCAATATATTGCCCTGCAATCAGCGAATGAAGATGAGGGAAGGTATTGGCTGATGTTTCTGAAATAAAGGTTTTACAGTTGATATACGCCGAATAGGATGTCCGCAAAAGTAAAAGCGACTCTGCCGCCAGAAATGTGCCTGGTATAAGAATGTGATTGAGTTCTTCTACCAGGTCGAAATATTCCGAAGCGGGGTATCCGAAAACAGTAAGCAACATAGTACGGAACTCTTCCGTAACATTAAGCTCATTGTTTAACAATTCAGGATTGTTGTTAAACCTGATGTTGGCAACGCGCGATTTACCACCTTCGCCCTGGCAATAACCGTCAAGCATACGCCTGATAACATTAAAACCGGTTTTTTCTTCGAAGTTTGAGGGTGAAATCACAATTATTTTTTTACAAAATTACGCAAAATCAACCTATGAATATAATGATAATGGGATAAGTTGGAGCACACGGAAATTCCAAATTCCAAGATTCAAATTCCAAAACCAAAGGAAGGATTGGTTATAAGACTAAATTTTAAATTTGGAGTTTGAGACTTTACGCTTAGGATTTCATTGGAATTGCGGGGTCTGTGATGCAATCTAAATATCGCTACTGCGTTTGTTTCTGGTCTTCTTTCTTATCAAATATACCAGCAGTAATAAAGCTAAACAGAAAAGAGTCGCGGCAGCTCCGTAAATTGAAAAAGGAGTAGTTTTTTTACCAAATCCCCGAAGCGGGCTGATATCTCCAACATTCATATAAGCAGCCCAGTAGTGAGGATGAGATGTAAGTTTGTCGCAATTTTCGAGGTATTCAATTTTAGCCAGGCGCAATGCCTCATGGCGCGGTTTGCCCTGGGCAATATACTTGTAAAAGTTTTCCATAAGTTTTACCCCCGAACGATCTTCAACAGCCCAGGAAGTCATAATAATACCAGGTACTCCGGCATAAAAGAAATCACGTGAAAGGCTCATGATGCCTTCGCCTTTCCTCATCTTTCCCGAACCGGTATTACAGGCACTTAATACAGCCATATCAGCGTGTAATTCCATAGTAATCAATTCTGACGCATTAAGCATCCCATCATCAGTTGTATCCCCTTTTTGCCTGGAGAATATTAATTTGGAGTATAATGGATTTTCATTATTAATAACGGTATGCATAGCGAGATGCAAAACCCGGTAATCAGCAGCTGTTTTTTTGAATGTTGTTTCAGTTGCTTCTTTCCCCAGGTAGGCTTTAACATTGAAATATTCCTTCAGGTTCTTGATTTCATCCCGCGTATTAGTAAGATTTGCGAGGGCGTTTTCTGACAACTTGCCATTTTCATCTTTTTGATTGAGTACTGTATTGTCAGGTCCGTAATCGGGACCAAAAGCGAGTATCCGCCCATTATTTTTTATATTCTTGCGGTTCAGCTCATCGAAGAAAGTAGTTGCAGAAGGGGCATAAGATATTGCCGACTCCTTAATCAGGTATGGAAGTTTTCTATAGGAAGGTTTACTTAAACCAGGCAGTGATGTTAGTAATATATCGAATGAAAGGTACCCTAGTTCCCCGTCAGGAATAATTATAAGTTCTTTCCCTTTAATTAATTCTTGAATGGGGGAAAGCAATTTCCTATAGAGATCATAGGATGAATTAACAAATGCTTTGAAATCAGCAGCTGTATAATTATTGAAATCTTTGCCGCTTAATTGTGCCCTTAGTATTTGAAGATTAGTAAAGAATGAGCTGTCAATTGAGGTGTTTACGAGTTGCTTGCTGCTGCTGGTTATTGCAAAAGTATATAAGGTGGAATCTGTAAGTGTAAATTCAATTATTGCCTGTTCAGGCGAAAGCTTTTTCTGTATGTCGTTTATAGATATAACTGAATTGTCATATTTGAGATTATAATATGCAGGATAATTTTTCTCAATTGATTTGATGAGTTCATCCTGTTTGCGGCTTAGGTCAAAAATCCTGCTATTCCACATTTTGATTTTAGCATCATCCGGATTTGTAGTAATTTTTTGATCATGGATCTGTTTGTTATAAAAATAGATCTCTGATTTCAGGCTTGCATCCTGATTCAGCAGATTTTCAGGAATTCGCCCGATACTTTTGGCTTCCTTATCCCGAAGGTGCGATAGCAAAACAGCTGATTTCCCTTTTTCTGAAAGGCTGAAAGCTTCATCTAAGGCGGCAGGGTTTTGCGTTTTATAATAGAGTTTTACCTGCGAAAGCAGTGCATTGGTAAAGGTGGTTTTCTCATTCTCCGAAATAAATAACTTGCTGTTTTCATCCTGGTAGGTGGATCGGAGCATTTCTATCATTTTCAACGAAAGAGTATAGCTGGCAACACAGTCTTTTAACAAATCTGTCCTGGTTGTATCCGACAAGTATAGCGAAAGAAGTGCCGTAGCTTTGTAAGTTAGTGGTTTCAGAAGGTTGTCATTCAGGTTATCTGATGAGATTTCAGGATTATCAGAGATGTTGTTAGACGTAAATGATGGAAATCCCGCAATCAGTGAGAATTGAAAATAACTGAGCGCTTTTTTAAAATCATGTATCCTGCTATAATAACTGCCAATATAATTATAAGCTGTTGACACATCTATATTAACATTGCCAAAGGAATTTTTATAAATATCCAATGACTTTTTTAGGTATAATAATGCTTGCTTCTCGCCTGTCCCTGAAAGAAAATCACCATATCTGAGGTAAGTGAGGGCAGTTTCGGGGTGTTCCTCTCCATACATCTCAATGCTTTTTTGTAATGCCATTTTATAATAGGCATTCGCATTGGTTTTATCCGACATTTTGAATGATACATTTGCTAAACCTCTGAGAACTTTAACTGAATTCGGAAGTTTATCTCCAATCGATAATCCTTTCAGGTAATAGTTTTTTGAACTGGTATATTCGCTTTTTTTTTCAGCAATAAAACCCATATTCAGATATAAGGTGAGTAAATCAGCCTTATTACCCGGAGCTTTGGCCAGAATGATTTCCAGCGATTTATTAAAATAACTTTGGGCTTTTTCGAAATCGGAAGTATAGATGTAAATTACCCCCATGTTCAGGAATAGTGAGCCTGCAGTGATAGAATTCGATTGATTTTGACTAAGATAAATATTTTCGGCTTGTTTCATATACTCAATAGCTTTCAAGTCGTTGCGAACTATCTGATAAAACCTGCCCATATTAAGATATAGTGCGGCTAGTCTAGGGTCTTTAGATTTAAGCAGGTCCTGGTTTACCTTCAGCGATTTTAAAAAATATTGTTCAGCTTTTTCGTAATTGCCAGTCATTGAATATACTATTCCAATATTCTGCAATGTACCGGTATAATTTACATTCCGGGTATGACTGGTTTTTTCATAAACTTCAATTGCCTTATAATATTCTTCAATTGCTTCATTATATTTATTCTGTAAAAGATTTACAGTACCCATACCATTGAAAGCCATAGCAAGACCGGTATCAGGCGGAGCCGACCTTGATGAATAAACCCTGATATTCCTATTAAAAAGTGCTGTAGCCTGATCAAATTGCCGGTTATCTGAGAATAAACCGGCTTTCTTGTGAATTAAATTATTATAGAGATTGGCGGAAGTGTCAATCCTGGCTTTTGCGATTTCAAGAGCCTGATCTGCAGTCCGCATAGCTTCTTCCTTATTGCCTTTAGCCTTGAGGCAATCAATCAGACCCGATACGCCCTTTACCCAATCAGCGTATTGACGATTCTTAAGGTGATTGTCAGCAGCTTTCCTGTAAAATATAATAGCCGAATCGTAACTGCTGCGGTTTTTCAGTTGCTCAGCAACAACCAGATCCGGTACTTTGTTTAGATTTGAGTTTCCGGGGGTATTGTTATCACACGACCATAGAGCCCATAGTCCGGTAAATATAAGAAAACTGAAGCAAAATAATGCCAAAGGGCTTTTCATAGGGCACGACTTCGAAATTACCGGTAAGAGACAAGTGATACGAGTATTTGAGTAAATGCAAAGATAAGACAAAGTTAACCTCATGTACATAAAAAAAGGAGCCAAAAGCTCCTTTTTTTTATTCCAATATTTTGTGAATTATTTTGCATTTACTATTCGTATAGTGTTTGTGGATTCAGAGCTTTCGGACTGAATTCGTAATTTGCAAAAATAGTTACCTTTTGACATTTGCGATGCATCAAGATCTACTTCGCGGTATCCGGCATTCACTACACCCATAGAAATCTTTTTTACCAATTGTCCGCTTGTGTTATACACTTCAACAGTTGCGTTTCCTGCCTCCGGAGAGAAAATAGTGAGCTTGGTTGAATTTGTAAACGGATTGGGATAATTGTTGAGTCTTAAGGATTGTTTCCCATATTTAATGATTGGGGATGCAAACTTAAGGTTTGTTATTTCTGTATTTGATGTACTCATAAGGCTGGTATTTCCATCCAGACTTATACTTGCATTCATTCCGGGCTGGAATGCAGATGTGGTTACACCATGAATGGTAATTAAGGTTTCGCCTTCACCGAAATCAAGAGGACTCGAGTTTGGATTCCCCCAGACAAGGCGTATTTGCCCATCAGCAATATCATACTCATAATCAGCTCCTTTAAATTCAACCGACTCAATTTGTAGTAAATCAGAAGGATAATTGATAATCAGCCCTGCACCGGTAATCGAAAGCGCGTTTTGAGTAAGTATTCTTGATGTAAACGATTCGCCAGAGGTAACATTGATTTCGCCCTCCAATGCTAGTGGCATTGCAGGTGTATTGTAAAGTTGAGGAACAAATGTACCTCCCACATCACCTGAACAAGTTCCTCCCAGGGATGTAGGATCAATACCAACCGTTTTTAAGTTTGATAACGGGAAAGTTGCACTTTCAAATTTCCAAGGGCCGGCAGGAAAGGGTGTACCTTTCAATATGTGTTTAACAATAAGCGTATAATCACCCCAGGTAACATTTCCGCTGCCGTTTACATCGGCTGCCATAAGTTGTATCGGGGTAAATTTGATAAACCCTGCCAAATGAAGGAATACCAATGTAGCATCATAATACGTTACTCCGCTGGCTGCAATAGATGTTGCGCCTGTAACAACGTAGTTGCCACTGCTCAGATCAGTAAACTGATAAGATCCGTCGTTTTGAGTTATATACGTTTTAATGGTATTGTTTTCAATGTTTTTCAAAGTAACTAAAACGCTTCCGATAGGTCTGTTGACATCTCCCTGATATAATACTTTACCGGTAATGTCACCTGCGTTAGAAGTTTGTGTTAAAATCAATGCAAAAAATAAAAATGCGGTGAAGAGAAAATGATTTTTCATGACGAGTTAGATTAGTTTTTGATGAGCATTTTTTTGATTTTGATTTTATAATTATATTCCTGTCTATGTAATTTGTTTTTATGAATCTTTATAGATAAAATTAACCCTCAGCGTGATGCAGTATAAGTCTTAATCCGCTTTTATTGAAAAGGTAATACTTATTTTAAAAAATATTTTAAAAAATTTTCAAATTTGTCTCATCTTTGCCGTAGAATAGATTGCCGGGATTAAAATTATTTTTTTGATTTCGTGTAAGCAAAAATAAAATGTTAGTGAGTTTTGAGTAACATAAAATACTGAATAACAACACGTAAGGCGATAGTTTTATTAATTGAAAGATGAAGTTCTAAAAATGGCATTACCTTTTTTAATAATCCGGATAATATAGCAGAGCGATGATCCATTATTCTGATGAAGCCATACTTGAAGGGCTGAGATTAAGGAGTGATTATATCATTAATTTCATATACAAGGATTTTTTCCCGTTGATCAAATTCCTTGTGACTGAAAATGGTGGTGCTGATGAAGATGCTGAAGATATATTTCAGGATGGGATTATTATACTTTATAATAAAATAAGTTTAAATCAATTGGTATTATCCAGTTCTTTTAAATCATACATGTATTCGATTTGCCGGAATTTATGGCTTCAAAAACTTAATAAGCGAAAAGCTATATACGATAAGCTTACAGATGTTGAGGAATTTATAGATTTGCCAAAAGATATGCTGCAGGAAGCAAGTATTGAGGAAACTGAAATGCACAGGATTATTCAAATACATTTTTTGTCGTTACCCGAAGATTGTCAGAAAGTATTGAAACTTTTTATTAAAAATATTCCTTTACGTGAAATTGCCGGAATCATGGGATTTAAAACCGAGAATTACGCTAAAACCCGGAAGTACCTGTGCAAGGAAGATTTAAAAAAACGTATTGCAGATGACCCTCGTAGTCAGAAATTTATTAAAAATGACAAATAAATTTAAACATTCAGTCACCGTTGAGCAATATCTTGCCGATGAAATGACTCCTTCGGAACGCGTTGCCTTTAACAAGGAGCTGATATCGAATCCTCACCTGTCAGAAGAAATGAAGCTTTCGCAAAGTATTGATGCGGCTATTTTAAACGATGATATTCTCGATTTACGACAGAAGCTTATTTTAGCTATTTACGCAGGTCGGGTAGTAAAAGCGGAAGTTCCGGTAGTACGTATGAATACACGGAAATGGTGGTACGCTGCCGCTTCGGTACTGGTATTGTTTGCTGTTGCTACAACTTTGTATTTGCATGCACAACGGCAGGTTTCCACTGATTCTCTTTTCTCCCAATATTATAATTCGGAGAATATTGTCGATCAGACCCGTGGTGATCAGAATATAGTAGAAGCGATAATTAAATTCCAGGAAAAAGATTTCGCTCAAGCTTCTGCATTATTTAAGAGTCTGCTAGATAAAGACAATTCGAATATTGCGGTTTGGTTTTATTACGGGATATCAAACATAGAGACTAAGAATTTTAACAACTCCATTAAAGCCTTTACTACAATCATCCGGCAAAACGACAATCTATATATCGAACATGCTGAATGGTATTTGGGTCTTTGTTACCTGAAGAACAATTATAAACAGAAAGCTATTGCCCAGTTTGTTGCTGTTGCCTCAAATCCTGATAATTTCCACCGCCAGGAAGCAAAAAATATTTTAGAGAAACTTCAACTCCGATAATCACTTATTTATTCAATAGCTAAAACCCGACCTTAGTCGGTTTTGTTTGATGCTTTCAAACATGAGCAGTTTTGGTAAACACGGGACAACTATTTTAATTGTCCCATACTGTTTGGAATTGTATTGTTAACTGCATTTATATTTTCAAGTGAATGATTTAATCTGTATTTCTTTGGTTTTTCAATAAAACAGGTGCCTGAACCAATAATTGTTGAAAAATATTTTAATCTATAAGTAGCTGTATAATAGTTAGATATATATCATATTAAAAATAATTGAAAAAAAGTTCTGAAAACGGTATCACCTTTTTCGATTTTCTGGATATAGTAGTATAAAAGATGATCCATTATTCTGACGAAGCCATATTGGAAGGACTGAGATTAAGGAGTGATTACATCATTAATTTCACCTACAGGGAGTTTTTCCCACTGGTCAAATTTCTTGTCGCCGAGAATGGAGGATCAGGGGAGGATGCTGAGGATGTATTTCAGGACGGGATCATTATACTTTATACCAAGATAAGCTTAAACCAATTAGTATTAACCAGTTCTTTCAAAACTTATATGTATTCGGTTTGCCGGAATTTATGGCTTCAAAAGCTTGCCAGGCGGAAAGCTATTTTTGACAAACTTACAGATGTAGATGATTTTATTGATTTGCCTAAAGACTTGTTTCAGGAAGCAAACCTTGAAGAAGCTGAATTGCACCGGATTATTCAAATACATTTTTTGTCAATGCCTAAAGACTGCCAAAAAGTGTTAAAACTTTTTATTAAGAATATCCCTTTACGCGAAATTGCCGGAATTATGGGTTTTAAAACCGAAAATTATGCAAAAACCCGGAAGTACCTGTGCAAACAAGAATTAAAGAAACGTATTGCTGATGACCCACGTAGTCAAAAAAATTTTAAAAATGAAAACTAACTTTAAACATTCAGCCACCATTGAGCAATATCTTGCCAATGAAATGGTGCCCTCTGAGCGGACTGCCTTTAAAAAGGAATTGACATCAAATCCTGAGCTGGCAGAAGAGCTGAGACTCTCCCAAAATATTGATTCGGCCCTGATGAGGGATGATATTATCGATTTACGGCAAAAGCTTATTGCGGCCATTAATGCCAGCAAGGTAGTTAAAGCTGAGGTACCGGTTGTGCGCATGTATACCCGCAAATGGTGGTATGCCGCCGCTTCACTGATAGCCCTGGTTGCTGTTGCCGCAACCCTGTATTTGCAGACTCCCCGCAGGATTACCAATGATTCGCTCTTCTCCCAGTATTATAACTCAGAGAATATTATTGATCAGACACGCGGTGATCAGAATATAGTAGAAGCCGTGATCAAGTTCCAGCAGAAGGACTTTGCGTCAGCTTCCCAACTATTCAAAAGCATTCTGGATAAAGATAATACGAATATAGCCGTATGGTTTTATTACGGGATTTCTAACATCGAAACTAAAAATTATGATAACTCGATTAAAGCTTTCACTACGATAATCAAACAAAACGACAACCTTTATATAGAACATGCTGAATGGTACTTAGGTCTTTGCTATCTTAAAAATAATCAAAAGGATAAAGCAATCGACCAGTTTGTTGTTGTGGCTTCGAACCCTGATAATTTCCACTGCCAGGAAGCTAAAAATATTTTAGAAAAATTGCAGCTCAAATAAACTTTCCCACACCCTGTTTACCAAAAGAACCGGCGCCCGCCGGTTCTTTTTTTGCTTTAAAATGAATTAAAAGGAAACCGGATGCCGGGAATTCCGGTTAATCACACGGCTTTGATAACCGGGTTTCAACCGGAGTACTTGCGAAAGTAAACCGGAAACAGGTGAAATAAAGGTCTGATATCAATACTGTCCTAAACGTTTTGTAATTGAAGTAAAGGTATAAATATATCAGGGTTTTAGGTTTCAATTTATTCGTTTTCAGAAAAGAACCCCTTGTATCAGGTTTTGCGTTTTATCTATACCCACATCTTCT
>CAIRMR010000065.1 GCA_903879715.1 uncultured Bacteroidales bacterium | reverse complement strand
TCACAGATAATTATTTATCATTTTTAATTGAAATTAATTGAAAAACTGCTTAAAGCAGTTTGAAATCTGTGTAATCCGTGTAATCTGTGGCAAAAACGCATTTTGATCAGACTGATTAGTTACGAATTTTTAAATAAAAATATCGTTGCATTTATTAATAAATGTAATTATAACTTATATTTGTTAAACTATAAAAAGTATTTATTGCTTGTACAGCCTTTGGACTTTTCTGATAAATACCTGGAACTTTTTTTCTTATTTTGCGTAAATAAATTAATTTACAAATAACACCAGGATAAACTATTCCTAGAATTACAGCCTGTTGATTATCAATATAGTCTGTTTTGAAAAGATTCATAAATTAAATTTTTATTATGCAAAAACTTTCAATCATCATTCCTGCATTCAACGAAGGCAGTACCATCCACCAGATATTGGATAAGGTGAAAGCAGTTAGATTGCCTGAAGGTATTGACAAAGAGGTGATTATAGTAAATGATTTTTCCCTGGATAATACAGAAGATGCCGTGGTTTTATACCAGCAGAATAATACGGATTTAACTATCCATTATTTCAAGCATCCTTTTAATAAAGGGAAAGGTGCTTCACTTCAAACAGGAATCGAAAAAGCCTCAGGTGACTTTATTATAATTCAGGACGCGGATTTGGAATACGATCCGCAGGAATACTTATTGTTATTACAACCCGTTTTGGATGGTTTTGCTGATGTAGTTTATGGCAGCCGGTTTGTAAGCGGAAGACCACACCGTATATTATTCTTCTGGCACACAATCGGGAACCGCTTCCTGACGCTTTTTTCAAATATGTTTTCAAATCTCAACCTTACGGATATGGAAACCTGCTATAAATTATTTAAATCAGAAATCATTAAAGGGATCAGTCTCAACGAGAAGCGTTTTGGATTTGAACCTGAAATTACCATTAAACTGGCGCGGATAAAAGGTATCCGGATTTACGAAGTTGGCATATCCTATTACGGGCGTACGTACGAGGATGGTAAAAAGATTGGCTGGAAAGATGGTGTAAGAGCTATGTATTGTATAATCAAGTACGGACTATTTAAAATGTAAGCTATATGAGAAATCTGAAATTTACACGAAATCCTTATTTGCTGTTCTCTCCATTCCTGTTGCTTTTTATTGTAATAGTGTTATTTGTTCATACCGATACAATGGAAGGCGACGAAAGCGGATATTTATATTTCGCGCAGAATCTGCTGCATGGATTCTATTCCCCGGCTTCACCCGGTATTAACCTGTGGTGGGGACCCGGATATCCTTTACTATTAGTTCCTTTTCAGGCATTACGCCTGCCTCTCATCAGTATTACGCTGATGAATGCTGTTTTTCAATATTTATCCCTGGTATACCTGTTCAAGGCGATGTCCCATTTTGTGGAATTTCGTAAAGCACTGCTATTTAGTCTATTTTGGGCATTTTGCTTCAGCTCTTACCGTTATTTGAATTTTATACTTACTGAACCTTTTATTGCTTTTTTGATTTCGTTATTGGTTTTATCCATAGTTCGCGCGTTCAAAGGTCAGATAAATAAATTTGTTTTTCTATCCGGATTCATACTGGGATATATCGCTTTAACCAAGGTAATATTTGGGTATGTACTTCTTTTGCTGCTTATATGGAATGTTTTATTACTGATAAGAAACAGAAAAGAAAATGACTATAAAAAGACCGCTTTAATCCTGCTTATTGCTTTCATCACAGTGATGCCCTATCTCCTTTACACCTATAATTTAACGGGCCGGTTTTATTATTGGGGAAATTCAGGGGGCATGTCGTTGTATTGGATGAGTAATCCCTGTAAAAACGAGTATGGCAGTTGGATTAATGAAAAATTAAATCAAAAGGAAACGTATTCAGCTGTAGGTTGTTCAGCAACTCTGCTCAAACTGAACCATCAGAAAGATATTGACGAAGTTTTAAAATATAAAGGCGTTCAAAAAGATGATGCCTATAAAAGAATCGCGATACAAAATATTAAAAATTATCCTGTTAAATATGGTAAAAATGTATTGGCAAACATCAGTTGCCTGCTTTTTGATTTCCCGCAAACGTATACGTATCAGCGTATTCTTCTGAAAATATGGTATTTTTCAATATTATATACACTTATATTAGTCAGTCTGGTACTGACTATATTCAACTGGCGCAATATCCCTTTTCATATAAAGTTTATAGTTGTTTTCGCGTTTATATATTTAGGCGGAAGCTCTTTGTTGAGCGGTGCCAGCCGGCAGTTTATTGTTATCGTGCCAGCCTTATTAGTATGGATCGCTTATGTTTTTAACAAATCGATAGTAGTGAAGTTTCGGTTTGATAAAACTGAATTGCAATAACATACGGGTAATACAAGCGTTGAAAACCTGCTGGTGCGGAATTGTATTCTTTCGCATGCGTCAGAAATAAGACGTGCCAAACAGGGATTTGTAATTAACAATTATTGAATAATCCCGTTGGTCAAAATAAATAAATAAAGGGTATATTTGTTCCATTATGATCTGCATTTAATTAACAAAAGGAAGAAGCTATAGATTATTTAAATCTTAAAAACAGGATACAAATGCGACACAAAAAAGTGAAATTAAGTGCTGTTCTCTTGTTGGGCCTAACAAGTTTACAAGCACAAACCGCAATTATCGCTTCAGGCGGTAATGCTTCAGGCAGCGGAGGATCAATGAGTTTTTCCGTTGGACAGATTGTTTACAACACCAATTCGGGAACAAATGCTTCGGTTGCCGAAGGCGTACAACAACCGTATGAAATTTCGGTTTTTACAGAAATAAGAAATGCCGGGGAGGCAACTTTCTCCATTTCAGTTTATCCTAACCCGGTAACGGACCTTATTAACCTGAAAATAATAGATTCCTTTACGCTAAACACTCATGCTTTGTCGTATCAACTTTACAACACTAGCGGAACATTAATTTTAAATAGGGATATAGATAATAGTGAAACAAATATTTCAATGGGTAATCTTGCGCCTGCTACATATTTCCTGGCTGTCAGCCTAAGGACCAAAGAAGTGAAATCATTTAAAATCATTAAAAACTAAAAATCATGAGAAAAATAGTCATTATCCTATTTGCAGTTTTATTATCATCAGGTTTGTATGCCCAGGCACCACTCAATTTAAGTTACCAGGCGGTAATCCGCGATGGCAGTGGTAACCTGATAACAAATCATCTTGTTGGAATGAAGATCAGTATTTTGCAAGGAACGACAACAGGGCCATGGGTTTATATAGAGACTTTAACTCCCACAACAAATGCAAACGGTCTTGTTACTGTTGAAATTGGCGGAGGTATAGTAAATCTTGATGAAATTGACTGGGCTAACGGACCTTTTTATTTAAAAACCGAAACTGATCCAACCGGAGGCTCCGACTATTCCATAGTTGGCATAAGCCAATTACTAACAGTACCCTATGCTTTGCATGCGAAAACAGCTGAAAAAATTACTGAAACTGTACATTCCATCGGCGAAAGTTACGGTGGCGGAATTGTATTTTATGTTAATTCAACGGGTACACATGGATTGATTGCGGCTACCCAGGACCAATCCGCAAGTACCAACTGGTATGATGCCCAAGATAATTGTAATAATCCTGCAAATCATACTGCTGAAGGAAAAGAATACTCTGACTGGCGTTTACCAACTTATTCCGAAATCTTATTAGTGTATTATCAATCGGGTTTAATCGGAGGTTTTACCACCAGTGAAATTTTTTATTGGAGTTCTACAGAGTTAAATACTACCCATGCACGCGGAATCAACATAATAAGTTACGGTACGCCTTTCAGCACCAATGATAAAACTATGCTTTTGCATGTTCGCGCAGTTCGGGCTTTTTAGCCGTAAAATACTATTGCTTTCATGCTTGCTTTATCACTGGCCGGGAAAAAATCCTGGCCAGTTTTATTTCATTAAATGGGAAATTTTTTTTTGACGATAAAACCAACCAGACTATCATAATTTATTATTTAAAAAGGATATTGGCTTAAATTCGATTCTACTGCCACAAATCTTCATTTGTACCACATCGGCACGAAAAAGTGAAATTTCTTTTTGTGTAAAACGCTAAATTGGAATAAATATGGGACCGTTAGTGTAGCGAATTTGAAAGCTGATTTTCCTCAGTAAACAGAGAATTAGAAATCACACTTTGATTAATAGTGATTTCAAAGCATAGTTGAAGTTTCTTCCTATTCTACAACCAATTCATCAGCAAAAATCCAGCAAGGCTTACCTTTGTATTGATGCCAATCCGGTAGCACTTTCGGGCTGGTGGCAGTTACTTTAATATACCTTACTTCCTTTTCAGAGAAGTTGTTTTGGGCAGCCTTTATTTCTTTTTCTGATGGTGTACTTGCATTAAACTTTGTGGATTCCAGGTTTTCCCATGTTTTACCATCCGGCGAAATTGAAAATACAACTTCAGTTGGATACAGAACCCAATCAGCCGGATTTTTTACGAAATTAAGTTTTAATGAGCTGATTTTATTTGGCTGAAGTAAATCAACAGTAAATTCAATATCTGTGCCTTCATACCCCTGCCAGCCGGATTTATAGGAGTTTGTACCTGTTAGACCATCGGTCATAGCCTGATCACCTGTCCCCGGATATTTAAATGAATAGGGCTTGATGATTGTAACAGGTTTCCCTGATGCTTTATTAACCGAAATCTCACGTTGGCTAATGCTTCCGGCGATTTTACCTTTGTTGAACAGTGCAACTTTAACAACAGCTGTTTTTACAAGTTCAAAAGGTTGGTTATAGAGTGCAGAAGTATTAAGAGGATCGGTGCCATCAATTGTATAGCGGATTTCCATGCTTTTGGTTTCACTGGTCAAAACTACGAGGTTCCTGTTTTTATACTGTTGGGTTGTGAGGTCAGCAATAAAAGAACCTTTGCTGTAATTAACTTTCATTAAATCCAGACGCATAAATTGGTTGTCCATACGGTTGATAAAATCGTCCCAATCGCGCCTGTTCTGTTGCGACCAGGCAACTTCAGCCAAAGCAATTGCCCTGGGGAAAGCTTTGTATTCAACGGCTTCCGGTGTTCTTATATATTCGGTCCACACATTTCCCTGCACGCCAATGATATGTTTTGCTTGTTCGGGTGTAAGCACCGGAGGAACAGGATTATATGAATAAACAGTCTTAAGGGTAAGGTGACCGCCAAATGCTTCAGGCTCAGTGGCAGGATCGCCCTGGTAATAATCGAAATAGCAATAATCAACGGGCGTCATAATAGCATCGTGACCTTGAGTTGCCGCATCAATTGCAGCCTGAATACCACGCCATGCCATTACAGTTGCCTCAGGTGCCAGGCCACCTTCAAGAATTTCGTCCCAGCCTATTAACCGACGGTTTTTTGAAACTATGAACTTTTCGATACGCTTGATAAAATAGCTTTGTAATTCAGCCTCATTTTTTAGTCCTTCTGTTTTAATCCGGGCCTGGCATTTCATGCAACTTTTCCAACGGACTTTTGGCGCTTCGTCGCCACCAATGTGTATGTAGGTTGAAGGGAAAATATCCATGATTTCGGTAAGCACATCCTGGAAAAAGAGAAATACGGAATCGTTGCCGGCACAGCAAATATCGTCGGCAACGCCCCATAAAGTGCGCACTTCAAAAGGACCGCTTGTACAAGCTAAAGCTGGATAGGCTGTTAAAGCTGCTACTGAATGACCCGGCATTTCAATCTCAGGAATAACGGTGATGTATTTGGAAGCTGCGTAAGCTACAATATCGCGCGCCTGGTCTTGGGTGTAAAATCCGGAATATGGGATACTGTCAATTTCATCGGATTTTCCTATCTGGGTTCCTTCCCGAATGGAACCGATCTGCGTTAGCTTCGGATATTTTTTAATTTCGATACGCCATCCCTGGTCTTCAGTGAGATGCCAGTGAAATGTATTCATTTTGTACATGGCCATCAGGTCGATGTACTTTTTGATAAATTCAACCGGAAACATATGCCTGCCAACATCCAGGTGAAGGCCGCGGTATCCAAAGCGGGGCATATCTTTAATGCTTACAACAGGCACTGAATATGCTGATTTCTGAACTGATTTCTGATCTTCAATATCTGGCGGTAAGAGTTGAAATAGAGTCTGCAGTCCGTAAAAAAAACCACTTGCTGAAGTAGCTTTTATAAAAACCTGCGTTTTCGAAATATCGATGGAATAGCCTTCTTTTCCTAATGACACATCAGCGCCAAGGGTAGTAAAAACAATAGAATTGTTGACAGGGAAAGCTGCGTTATATGATTTTGTTTCAAGATTAAGCCCTGTTGAAAGTCGGATTTTTTCGGCGAACAAGTCAGCCATTTCCGTGGTTCCATTTGTTTCATCAATAAAGATACGTGTTCCGCTTTGAATCGTGAAAACGCCTGTTCCTTCGGTAACCTGCATGGGAACCGGAACAACATTTATTGATCCGGCATAAAGGCTTCTGACACATGAAATCAGAATAAACAGGATCAGAAAGAGTTTAGCTTGTAATTTCATTGGTTAATCGTATGATCAGGCACAAAATTAAACTATTGCTGACGATAAATTGAATATACTACACAATGAAGCTCCAAATTCCAAGCTCCAAATTCCAATGTCCAGTAACCTTAAATTAATCTGATTGTTTTCAGCAGTTCCGGGAGAGGAATTTTTATTCTTCAATCGCCTGCATAACAAAAGCATTCATTTTTTCGGCATTCTGTTCCATTGCTTCTATAAGACGGAACTGGACTTTTGTCCTTACCAGGTTATGATCAGGATACGAAGTCCGGAAATAAGTATCTCCATCTAAGAAATCGGTGAGGAACCTTAGCCCGATAATAAACGTCATAAACCTGGCCGAAAATGCAAGATTGTTGATTTCAGCTTCGGTAAGTGCAGAACGGGTATTTTTAAGAAAACCACGTGTATAAGCTTCATAAATAGGCAGGTTGATATCAACTTTTGAGAGATCTTTTTCATCTTCATTAGCTGTATTTGCCCCGGTTCTGATTGAATCGCCAAAATCGAATAAAATACTGCCAGGCATCACGGTATCAAGATCAACAATACACAATGCGTGATCAGAACTATCGAACAAAATGTTGTTGAACTTAGTGTCGTTATGTGTTATCCGTAACGGGAGTTCTCCTGATTTAATAAGCGCCGGAATGGTAAGCATTTGCGCGGTCCTCTTTTTTACAAATTCAATTTCAGCGGATACATCCTTCACGCGGTTTACCTTATCATCTGACACCGATCTGTTGAAAGCCTCCATTCTTTTTTCAAGGTTGTGGAAATCAGGAATAGTATCAGTAAGCCCGGCGGCTGGCAAATCAGCCAGAAGCGACATGAAAAGGCCAAAAGCTTTTCCTCCTTCGTAAGCTATTTTGGTATTTTCGACCACATTGTAGCCATGAGCATTCCCAATAAACGTATAAAGCCTCCAGTATTCATTATCCGGATCGAGATAGAAATTCTTTCCATCTTTACAAGGAATAACTTCAAGAACCGTAAAATCCAGATCTTTGTTTTCGGCCAGTTTGGATGCCAAATGTCCGGTTACAGCGCAGATGTTGTTCATCAGGCCTTCAACATCTCTAAAGATGCTTTTATTTATCCATTGCAGAAAATATCCGGGGTGATCCGGGGATTTTGTGTTTATATAATAGGAATCATTAATATGCCCGGTTGTGTTTTTTGTAAACTCCTGGCATTCACCTTTAATGTTGAAGTGAGAAACAATCTTTTTGATGTTGCGTTCCATAGTATTACTTCCATAGTTTAGCAGGATAAACGCCTGCTTTTATGAGTTGAGCCAGTTTTTCAATTACAAGAGGTTTATCTTCTTTATAGGTAACGCCAAACCATTTGGCATCGCTGCGAAGGACTCTAACACTTGCTTTTGAGTTAGTTATCAGGTTATCAATTGCGAAAGGGATATAGAATTCAGCTTTCAGTGAGTCAATATTGGCTTTTACGAAATCGCTGAATATGGCTTCCGTTTGTTTGAAATATTCGGGTGTAAATCCCCAGAAATTCATCGAAACCAATGTTTCAGGGTTAAGAAAAACAGGCTTCCCGTCAGCTTCCTGGTAAGCAATCTTTTCATCAGTATATTGAATATTAGTGCGTTCAGTTACTGAAACCAGGAGTTCGTTTTTATCTTCCTCACATACTCCGCGTGAAACTGAACCATGATCCGACATGGTATTCCCGACCTGGTATCCAACCAAGGAGTACTGCGTTTGTGTTTCCGGAGTTAATGAATTCAGGTAATCAGCCATGGTTTGAAAAGCGCCTGAGCCATAAAAATCATCGCCGTTAATTACAGCAAAGGGTTCATTGATAACATCTTTGGCCATAAGAACAGCATGCGCTGTTCCCCAGGGTTTGGTCCGCTCAGGTGAAACTACGAGTCCTTCAGGCACTTTGTCAATTTCCTGAAATACATATTCAACCTGGATATGCGGTTGCAGCTTGGAAATGAAAATTTCCTTGAAATCCTGTTCAAAGCTTTTGCGGATAATAAAGACTACTTTCCCAAATCCAGCCCTGATGGCATCGTAAATGGAATAATCGATTATGGTTTCACCTGATGGTCCAACCGGGTCAATCTGTTTCAGGCTTCCATAACGGCTGCCCATTCCGGCTGCAAGTACTAATAATGTTGGTTTCATGTTTTGATTTTTTAATTTTTATGGGTCATAGGGACCTTGCTATGCATAACTATATATCTGTGACGATTTATGGGCATGGCTCGTTTCATTATACTTATTTAATTTCTTTAGATTTCATTTTATGTCCAACCGTGGCATAATAGATTATGAACAGGTAAATAGGAACCATTATCCATAAAGCCGGTTGAAATCCTATGGATTGGCCGAGTTTCGCATAAGTTGGCGGAATCAGCGCTCCACCTGCAATACCCATTATAAGTAGGGCAGAACCTATTTTGGTATATTTACCTAAGTTATTAAGTGCCAGGGGCCATATTGCCGGCCACATCAGGGCGTTAGCCCACCCAAGTAAGGTGACAAAGAAAACAGCATTCGGAAGCAAAGGAATATTGAAACCGGGAAGATTGTTTAACCAACCGAATAGGGATGAAAAAAGGTTAGTTTCAGTAACTGATGAGGTTGCTGCTCCCAATGCGAACAATGCTCCCAGGAATGCTGAAATAACCAGCGCTCTTGATTGGCTTATAACTTTTGGAATAAGGACTATTCCTAAAATGTATCCAAATACCATAAATACCATGGTAAAAGCTGTAAGTTTTGGCGCGTATGCCAGGTGCAGCGAACTGCCGAACTGGGTAAGGCTGTCGCCTGCCATCACTTCAACTCCTACATATACAAATAATGTAATGATACCCAGGAGCAGATGGCGGATTTTCAGAGCATCGGGTATTTGTTTTACAAATCCTTTCAGTGTTTCATGATCATCTTCTTCAATATCTATTTCATTCGGTAAGGACGAAAACTTCACCAATACAGCAAATACAGCCAGTAACAAAGCCATTGCGGTGTAAGGACCTACAATTCTGGAAGCCAACTCGTTGAGCAAGGTTTCTTTCTGATCGAAAGTAAGTAAGGCAAGGTTGTTTTCGCTGAATTTTTCCATCCCGTGAAGAATCAGGGCTGTAAGGACCAACGGGCTGAAAACACCGGCCATTTTATTGCAAATACCCATGATAGCCATTCGTTTGGCGGCGCTTTCGCGTGGGCCGATAATGGTAATAAATGGGTTTGTAGCCGTTTGAAGAAGAGCCAAACCGGTTCCTAAAACAAATAATCCAGCCAGGAAAACTCCGAATTGCCTGGTATAAGCTGCAGGAATAAAGATGAGCGCTCCCACTGCCATGATCAATAAACCGACAAAAACCCCGTTTTTATAACCGATTTTTTTTAATACAAATGATGACGGCAAAGCCATGATGAAATAGGCAATATAAAATGCAAGAGTGACAAGACTGGCCTGGAAAGGAGTTAATTCGCATGCAGTTTGCAGAAACGGCATGAGCGAACCATTCAGCCAGGTTACAAAACCAAAAATGAAAAACAGCGCTCCGATGATGGATAGCGACATGATGTAATTTTTACGGTCCACTGATGTTGGGGATGTGTTCATAGATTTTTAGATTATTTGTACGTAATTGGTTGGATTTCGATTGTTATTTATATTAGACTATTTTCTTTTTACAAATGGGTTAGATAGGAGTGTGTTAAAAATCTGGCTGCAGCCGAAAATGTAATTCTTGTTTTCCCCGACCTGAAGGTCGGGGAAAATGATTATCAGAGTTTAAAACCGCTGCAGCACTGGCATAAGTTATAGTTTCTCCATCCCATTTTCTATTAACTATTAACTCCCAACCTATCTACTCCACCTCATACCTCACAAATACCTCAATCGCTTCATATTCCGCCATCCCGAGTTTGTCGTACAGACGGGCTGTATTTTTATTTCGTTCTTCGGCACGTTGCCAGAATTCACGTTTATCGGCACCCATAAACATGGCTCCGTCTTTTTGTGACTGGTGTCTGAAAATAGCATTCCGTTTAATCACTACTTCTTCAGGACTGAGGGGAACGGCCATATCCACCATTTCAATATCCCATTCCTGCCAGGCGCCGCGGTAAAGCCAAACGCGGCAGTCTTTCATCCAGGCTTCATTTTTCATTCGTTCGAGTGCTTCAATAATAATATCGATGCAAACGCGGTGAGTTCCATGAGGATCGCTCAGGTCGCCGGCAGCATAAATCTGGTGTGGTTGCAAAGAACGTAGGAATTTCATTACTATCTGAATATCTGCTTCTCCGGCAGGCGCTTTTTTTACTGTACCTGTTTCGTAGAAAGGAAGATCAAGGAAATGTACATTTTTTTCCTGCAGCCCGATGTACCGGCATGAGGCCATAGCTTCTCCACGCCTGATCGCAGCTTTTACAGCCAGGAGTTCTGATGGCTCAATGCTGTCTTTTTTCTTGTTTTTATAAAAATCTGAAGTAACTTCATACAATGATTCAGCTTTTGGCTCAATGATATCGTAGATTTTCTCGTAGTTACGCACAAAGTCAAGGTACCGGATGGCATCATCATCGCTAACTGCTATGCTTCCCGAAGTCTGGTAAGCAACGTGTACATCATGTCCATGTTCAACCAGGCGGGCAAAAGTTCCGCCCATCGAAATCACATCATCGTCAGGATGCGGACTGAAAAGAGCAACGCGCTTAGGAAAAGGCAGCGCGCGCTCTGGCCGTGTGGAATCGTCAACATTAGGTTTGCCTCCCGGCCAGCCAGTAATGGTATGCTGAAGATCGTTAAATACCCTGATGTTTATTTTACTGAATACCTGGCTGGTTATGAGGTCTGACAAACCATAATCGTTGTAATCGCGTTCAGTAAGTTTTAACAAAGGTTTACCGGTTTGTGTACATAGCCATAAAACAGCTTTGCGGATCATCCGGTCGGTCCATTCGCATTGCCCGACACGCCAGGGAGCTTTGAAACGCGTAAGCTCAACAGCAGCAGGAGGATCAACTATAAAAGTTGTATTGGTATGATTCTGCAGGAAGCTCGACGGTATTACGTCTGTAACCGAACCTTCGACAGCTTTACCAATAACTTCGGCTTTGCCCTCGCCCCATGCCATCAGGAAAATCTCTTTTGCCGTCATAATTGTTCCTACACCCATGGTTATTGCGAAATGCGGAACATGTTCTTCTCCGTTGAATGAATCGGCAGCATCGTTGCGAGTCATTCTATCTAGTGTAACAAGGCGGGTTTTTGAATTGTAGGTTGAACCAGGCTCATTAAACCCAATATGACCTGTCCGGCCTATGCCAAGTAGTTGAATATCAATCCCCCCGGCTTCGGCAATCTTTCTTTCGTAATCACGGCAAAATGATGCCACATCGTCCTGTTCTAGACTTCCTGAAGGAATATGGATATTCTCTGCCTTTATATCGATATGCTTAAAAAGCCTGTCCCACATAAAGTGGTTATAACTCTGCTGATGATCATGTTCCAGCGGGTAATATTCATCAAGGTTAAACGTGATGACATTGTCAAAACTCAAACCTTCTTCTTTGTGAAAACGGATCAATTCGTTGTAAACCATAAGCGGGGTAGACCCGGTAGCTAATCCAAGAACCAGGTTTTTCCCTGATCTTTTTCTATCTTTAACCAGTTCTGCTATCCTCGCGGCAAGTTCAACGGATCCTGCCGCGGCTGATGGAACAACTTTTACCGGAATTTTTTCGAAACGGGTAACAAACGCATCATCGTTCCACATCGAACTGTTGGGTTTCGACGAATATCCTTTTATGTCAGCTAATTTCATTATTTGTTAGTTTAACTCTAATTTAATTTAGGTTGAGGTTGAGGTTGAGGTTGAGGTAAAGGTTAAGTTTTTATTTTCTCAACCTTAATCTCAACCTATACCTTTTTTGAATTGTAATTAAGATTAGTACAACACTGAATCGGTTTAAATTGAAAGACTATTTTACTGAAATTTTGATCTCCCACAGTTTTGCGGGATTCTCTTTCGTTAACAGGTAAGGCCTAATCCGGTACGACCAGGTATAATCTTTTGAAGGGATCAGATACTTTTCCATGGGCCACGACCACCAGCTATCGTCGCCACCAACACCACACTGCATATAATCCAGGTTAAGGTCTGTAAACGACTGTTTCAGAAGAAGATTACCATGTTTTCCTTTTTGTTCAAATCCTTTCAGGTCATCATAGGTAAATGGCAAAGCGCTAAAACCCAGGTTAGGAGATCCGTCAAAATAAATTCCAACAGATTTTCCATCATTAATTGAAATCCATTTTACATCAGTTCGGTATCCATCTTCCTGGGGCCGGACATAGGAAGTATACATTTCATCGGTTGTTGAATGGTATTTGCCAATAAATGCTGCTGTTTTACGATCAGTATAATTTTCGAAAGGTCCCCGGCCAAGCCAGTCTACCTGGTTGAGCGATCCTTTTAATCGCATATTTACTCCCAATCGTGGAATCCAGGGTAAATCTTTTCCTGCTTTCAGGCTATTTTCAACCAGGATATCGCCTTTACCGGTAATCGTATACGTTGAAGTCAGCTCGCTGTTAGCGTCAGGCAAACTATAATTCACTGTTACTTTAATGGCTTTATCATTTGTTTTGTCAAGAACAACTGATTTTACAATCCTGTTTTCGCTGGCATCATACCAGGGCTTACATTTTACGAACATCTTGCATCCAACATCATTATCCAGTGGTGCCCGCCTGAAATTTGGCAGTGGTCCCTGCTCGATAAGTTGCTGGTTATCAAATATAAACGATGAAATTGTACCCGTTGCCTTATCAAACTGTACAGCAAATGTTTTGCCGTTAACCGTAATAATACTGGTAGTTTCAGATGAAACAAGTGAAGGAAAGGCTGATGCATTCAATTCTGCAGGCGGGCTTGAAAAGGGCAGTTCGAACTGTTCGGATGCGAGCACGAAATTTTTCCCAAGCAAAGGTTTATCATCTGATGTAACAAGGTAAACATTCAGGTAATAAATTCTGTTTGGCTTCGAAACTGGCGCTTTCCAGGCTACAGAATAATCACGCGAAGTCCCGGGAGCAATATTTTCAGTTAAAAATGTGCCCTTGGCAGAGATTATTCCGTTTTCCGTAATTTCCCATCGCAGGATTGTATTTTTTAAATCAATGAAAGCATACTTGTTTGTCAAACGGAAACTCAGTTTTTTCAGATCAACAGCCGTGAATTTGACATACTGATATACTTTTTTTACTTCCGAAAGTCCCGGATGCGGCGCACGGTCAGGGAAAACAAGCCCGTTGGTACAAAAATTCCCGTCGCTTGGAACATCCTTCGGTCCGAAATCTCCGCCAAAAGCCCAGAATTTACGCCCTGTTGAATCAAATTTCTGCAATCCCTGGTCCACCCAATCCCATATGAAACCTCCCTGGAGCTGTTCGTTGTTATCGATGGCATCCCAGTAATCAATCAGATTACCGGTGCTGTTGCCCATGGCATGCGCATATTCGCATTCGATCAAGGGCTTTTCCTGTTTTTTTGATGCGTAATTCAGTATATCCTGAACGCTCGCATACATCGGGCAATAGATATCAGTGTTCCATTCGAGACCAGCGCGCTCGTATTGAACAGGCCTGCTTAAATCCCTGGTTTTAATCCAGGTATAAGTTGCCTGGAAATTGCATCCGTTTCCTGCTTCGTTGCCTAATGACCAGATGATTACCGACGGATGATTTTTATCGCGTTCGAGCATCCTGCGTGTACGGTCGATATGCGCATTTTTCCAAACCGGGTTGTTGCCGAGTGTGCGATCAGGATCGTAACCCATACCATGCGATTCAATATTGGCTTCATCTATTACATACAAACCATACTCATCGCACAATTCGTACCAATAAGGATCGTTGGGGTAATGGCATGTGCGGACAGCATTGATGTTATTTTGTTTCATTAACTGAACATCGAGCAACATCATATCCCGTGGAATTACATGCCCTTTAACAGGATCAAATTCATGACGGTTTACTCCTTTCAGTTTTACAGCAATTCCGTTTATCAACAATAATCCGTTTTTAATTTCGCTGGTTCGGAAACCGATGCGATTGCTCAGGCTCTCGATGCATTTCCCGTTCTGATCGAGAAAAGTAAGTGTAAGGATATATAAATCAGGTGTTTCGGCAGTCCATTTTTTGATATCTGGAATTGATTTTTCATAATGCAGGCTATCTTTTCCTGTGGCCCTGTCAAGTGAAATCGTTTCGGTTGAAACCGGTTTCGCAGTATTGTTTTTATCATACAGATTAATCTGAAGCTTGTTACCTTTTAAATCATCAGCGGATAATTTATTAAACAGAATATCAATCTCAAGGTTTCCTTTTGTGTAATTGTCCGTCAGATTGCCTTTAGCGAAGAAATCGCGGACATAGGTCTGTGGACGGGCGTAGATAAATACGTCGCGGTTAATACCACTCATCCGCCACATATCCTGGCATTCGAGGTAGGAACCGTCGTTCCAACGGAAAACCTGCAGTGCCAGGGTGTTGCTTCCATTATTTAAATAAGGTGTCAGGTCAAATTCAGCAGGTGTTTTCGAATCTTTACTAAAACCGATATATTTTCCATTGAGCCAGATATAAAAGAAAGATTTTACCGCTCCGAAATGAATAAATACGTTTTTTCCTTTGAAAGTTTCCGGAATTGTAATTCCGGTAAGATAGGTACCTACCGGATTATAGTCGTAAGGAACATGCGGTGGCAACGGATTTTTTGAGTAAAATTCGTAAGGGATATTGGTATAAATAGGGTAGGAGTAGCCCTGAACTTCCCAGGTTGAAGGTACATCAATCAATGCCCATGCTGATGCGTTAAAGCCGGGTTGAAAGAAATCTGCCGGCACCAGGGTGTAGTTGTCAGACAGCTTGAACTTCCATTTGCCATTAAGCGACTTGAATGCAGAAGATTCTTCAGGTTTGTTGGTAATTGCTTTAGCCTCACTATCAAAAGGGATATATGTTACATGTGGCTTAGCGGTATTGAATGAAGTCATTTCAGGGTTTTCCCAGTCAGGTACTGAAATATTCTGTGCTTTTAACACATTCAACACGTTGAAAATCAATATCAATAATGAAAAAGTAATCCCGGATTTTTTCATATTGATCTTCTGATTTTAATGATAAACTTATGTTATTTGTTTTGGTTCAGACGCAATCTGGTTCTTTAGTTACACGCAAAAACTTTGGTATATATATAGGTATACCAGCAGAGGTTGATCATCAGTTGATTTTTAGCCTTTAAAGGAATACTTTATTCATTACCATGGCAACTGTTCCCATTAATCCTGCGTTCTGGCCAAGGCTTGAAGTGATAATCTGAGCATCGCGACGGATTTTTGCAATGGTAAATTTGTTGAGATTTTGCTGAATCGGGTCAACTATATAATTTTCAGCTTTGGTTAATTCGCCACCGATAATGATTAGCTCAGGGTTGAAAAGGTGAATCAGGACCGCGATGCCCCTGCCAAGATGTTCGCCAATGCTGGCTAATAATCCGATTGCGAATTGATCCCCATGCTGTGCTGCCTGCAATACCGTTTCAATCGTAATTTTGCTGAAGTTACCGCCGACCATTGTCCTGATTACAGTGGTTGCGCCATCACTTATTTCTTTACGGGCACGTTTAATCATGGTGGTTCCTGATGCAAGAGTTTCGAGGCATCCGATTTTACCGCAATAACAGAGCTGTCCGTCGGGATCAACCTGAATATGGCCAAACTCTCCCGAAAAACCTGAATTTCCTTTGTAGAGTTGGCCATTAAGTATCATGCCAAGGCCTATTCCTGATCCTATATTCAGGCATAATACATTTTGCTTTCCTTGTGCCAGGCCGAAGGCCTGTTCGCCGAGAGCCATTACTTTGGTGTCGTTTTCAACAAAAACAGGGAAATCGAAAAAATTCTCAAATTGAATGGTCGCAGGTTTTTCATCCTGGAGGTAGCTATAGCTGATGCCTGTATGTAAGTCGATAAGGCCAGGTAAAGCAATCCCGATTCCCATCAACTTTGTTTTATCTATTCCCGATTCAATAATGAAATCATTTACCGAATCTTTAAGGCTCTTCATAAAATCTTTCGAAACTTCAAGCCCTTCGTCTATTACTTTTATAGGGACCACAGGCTGGTTAGCAAAATTGAACAAGCCAAGCCTGATATGAGTTCTGCTGATATCAACACCTAAAACATATCTTGAGGGAGGATTCAGTCCGTATAAATTCGGACGACGGCCACCACTCGAGGTGCCGATTCCTTCTTCAAGCAGGAACCCACTTTCGATTAGTTCATCAATTGCCCTGGTGATGGTTGGAGTACTCATGTGTATGATCTTACTCAACTCAGGTATTGATTTACAGCTGTTTTGATATAATTCTTTTAATATCAATAATTTAAGGCTGTTTTTCTTTGAGCTGTTAGTCCGGGGATCACCTGCGGTATTACCAAAGAGCATGCTTCTCTTCATACTATGTAGCTTAGTAGTAGTTCTGTATTCCGTGAAATATTTTCAATTTCTGACTTTTAGTAAGTAAGAGCGTGTAAATTTACAATAATCATTAAGAATATTAGTATACATAGTGAAAAAAATTACTAAGATTGCTGAGAATTCTATTTATTTGTCAATCCTGTCTTGAAAATATGGGCTAAAAGTCATATAATCAGAAATATAGATATAGTGTAATTGGGCTGATCTTTACTTCATTATTTTATTGCTATGGTTTTATGATTTTTTTTTGCAGTAAAAATGTTGCTACTTCTATATTTGTCAGGTGAAATTCAAAAGCTAAATTGATCTTTCAGTTTTGATCGCTGTCCGATTGGATGAAAGTCAATAGTAGTTTATACATTTCGATCAGGAAGCATAGTTTATACCTGAGTAACAGAACTTAAAATTATCATTTCCGCATTTTATGATGGCCTGGCGAACAGTTTGCTATACTTGCTTAAAGTAAGGCCTGCTATTCCGATTCCTGTGGTTTTGATAAAATTCCGACGGGTATCCATTGGCTTACTGGTATTGGCTTTAATGAAAGTGAAATTATGGAATTAGATTATGATGCAATAAGATATCAGGAGCCTGATTTTTAAAAAGAGTCAAAGTTTTCTATCTTATCCCTTCGATTCTAAATTCGATTGGCATATTAAATAATACTCTAACATTTTTGCCATTTTGTTTACCGGGTTTCCATTTTGGCATCATTTTTACAACCCGTATTGCTTCTTCGTCGCAGCCACCTCCAATTCCTCTTACTATTAAAACATCTGAAACTGAACCATTTCTGTCGATAATAAATTGTACATAGCATGTTCCCTGAATAAAATAGTTTTGTGCTATTTCAGGGTAGTTAATGTTTTCAGCCAGAAAGCGGTTTCTTGCATTTTCGCCTCCCGGATATGACGGCATTTCTTCCACAATTGTGAAAACCGGTGAGGTATCGGTTTCGGTCCTGTCTGCGGAATATAATTGATTATCAGATTTTTCATAAATATATGATATAGTGCTATCTGAAGTGCATTTTGAGTGAAAGATCTGAACGTACCTGATGTTTAAATTTGTAGACTTAGTTGAGTCCGATAAATTTTCAATTGTCACACAATAGGTGCATTTTTCCAAATAAAGTTTTTGAGCCTCAAAATCATCAGCTATAGTCCCTTTTTTCAGATCACTGCAAAATCCGCAACTATCGCCGATGTAATATTTCGCCAATGCCCTGTTATAAAAAGCATTGGTAGACTGAAATTCATCAATGGACAATGTCAGAAACGAAATTGCATCTAAATAATTTTTTGATTCAAGAGCTTCAGTTCCTTTTTCATAGTTAAGAATTGCAGTAGCAGGCTGGCTATTTACAAAAACTGAGATAAATATAAAGGCTGATAACAAGAGTTTTATCTTCATTTGATTGTTATTATGTATTGGTTTTCAAAAATATACGAATTGTAAATACGGAATGCCGCCTGTTACAATTTTATTTTAACACCAAAAGGTAAGACCGAAACTGTTTTATATCCCGCTGATGAATCTTTTTTTATAAATGAATAGTTGAATTCGGAAACAGGAATAAGTACAATCAGCGGAGATGCTACCAGGAATACCTTTTTCGATATACGAATATTGGCAGTCATACTGGTGGTTATAGTAAAACCCCAACGGTGGGTGTCGTCCCAATACAAATGTGTTCCACCAAAACCCGCTCCAATTTGCCAGCTGAAATTTTTAGTATTCGGCATTATACAATAATAAACATTCCCGCTCAGCGTATTTAAATTTGGAGGTAAATCTATCGCTTGATCGGTCCGAAAATGTCCAAGATGCCATTTCGAATCAAATGCAATCCCATAAATTAATCGTTCACTGATACTATGCTGAACCTCAATTTTTAGTTTTGGCCCGACCGAGTTGTAACTATCGGCAAGCATTCCGGTTTCGACACGCAAAAGATTATACGGTATAAATTCCCCGGATTGTTGTGCAAAGGAAGAATTGATTGATAATAGTTTGATTATTAATAAAATAACAAAACAAGGGTTTGGCTTTTTCATGTTGATATAAATTAAAAATTTGCGGACGAAACAACATCTTCGGAACTGAATTAAAAATACAAAGGGTGAAACTTTACCCCATTTTTATTAAACTCTAAAGCAGGCATAGGAATCTTGATAAATCCGATAGTGTTAAGAATAAGTTTCAATGTTTTTGATTTTACCGGGATGCGGCTTAAATCGATATCAGCTGCTATATAGAATTGCCTGTATCTGTCGGAATAAGGAACCGGAACTCCGTTAATTTCGGAGGGATTACTAAATCCACCGGTCATCCCTTCGGCTCCATAGCCTGCTGCAATATTCAGCCATTTGGGGAAACGTGTAAGCTGTAAACCGAGACTGCTTATATTGGCTGAAATCCAATAAGTCTGGCCATTATAGTCTTTCACAATATTTTGTAAAAGAGTGTTGCCCAGTTGATCCGTATTATGTTGGGCATAGGGCGATGAATGGAATGAATATTTCAGCACGAACTTCTGCTCATGCCAGGCTAATTGCTGGCTGATAAAAAGTGTTGTTCCCAATGTATTTGCGACAAGGTCAAAAGGCGAGGCACCCCATTCCTGCGATAATCCATCCATAACTTCAATTGCTGTAAGATAAACAAAGCCTGTCATACCGCCATACCATACTGCTTTTTTCTCCGGAACGCCTGACCAGCGAAGTGCTCCATAGCCAACCAGGCCAATATAATACGAAGATGTAACATGGGCGCATTTATCCATCTGCAGCCACTCTTTATTGTCATTAAAAAAATGAAATGATGACTGCGGATAATTTTTATACCAAAGATTATACAATCCGGCAATACTTCCGGCATACACCGAAGCTCCAGTAATTGCGACCAACGCAAGTTTTTTGCGATTCAGTGTGTCAGTTGCGAAATCAAGTGTTTGAGTTTCCTGGGCGAAACCTGCTTTTCGATTGCAAATTACAATAAGCAAAAGGATGATTAAAGATATGGACCTGAAGTTCCGCACAAAGAATTGAATAAATTACCTGTAAATATTTAGATATAGCGAACACCTTAACTAAAACATAATTGGGCCTTTGAATATTAACCTTTGAACCTGTCACACTGAGCGAAGTCGAAGTGTTGACCATTTTCGATTAACCATTTTCTGTCACCTACTTCATAATCCCCTTCTGATTCAACGCCTGCTGGTATTTAGCGGCATTTAACAGGTGCTCGTTCATAGTTACCGCAAAATTATGATAACCTGAAAAGTCTTCCCTGGCGCAGAAATACATATATTGATGCTGCCTGAAATTAAGCACGGCATCAATGGATGAAATGGAAGGAAGACAGATTGGTCCGGGAGGCAAACCAAAATATTTATACGTATTATAAGGTGAATCGATTGTTTTGTAAACATTAAGTACCCGTTTAATACTGAAATCCCCCAGCGCGTAAACCAGTGTCGGATCAGCCTGCAGTAGCCATCCGTCGTGAAGTCTGTTCATATAAACACCTGCTACATCAGGTTTTTTATCATTTTGGTTGGTTTCTTTTTCAACAATGGATGCCATTGTAATTGCCTCTAATTCAGTGAGCCTGATTTCAGTTAAACGGGCTTTCCTCTTATCAGTCCAGAAGGCAAGGTATTCCTTGTGCATCTTTTCCATAAACTTTTCCGGGGCAATATCCCAGTAAACTTCGTAAGTATTTGGGATAAACATGCTTATAATGTTATCCGTAGTGAATCCGAATTTTTTCAGGTAATCAGCATCATTCAGCAGTCTCAGTAAGGAAACGGAATCGGTTTCTAGTTGCTCGGATATGTGACCGGCAAGTTCTTCCTTAACACGAATATTGTTGAAGACCAGTTTTACCGGATCTTGCTGCTTGGAGCGCAGTTTTGTAATGATCTGCTTGTTGCTCATGCCTTCTTTCAGAATATAATGTCCTGATTTGATATGATCCGGGTATTTCATGATTCCTGCCAGGCGCTCGAACGATTCGCGATGGATGATCGTTCCGTTCTTATACAACATTTGTTTTACGTCTTCCCAGGTTGAGCCGGATTTAATATTAAAAGCAGCCGCGGATTGCCCGTTAAGCCACACATTAGGTTTGTAGATCATGCGATAACCTATATACCCTGTTATGGCACCACCCATAATAAGTAAAGCGATGATAATCAAAATTATTTGTCTCCTGCGTGAGCGGGACTTTTCGCGTTTTAACCGGCTTGAATAGTAATTTGGCATGAATTCAGGACTTTATGTTATTAATGCGACTTCTTTGCTTTTATTGCCAGCTGTACTTGATTTCCAATGGTTAAATTTCAAGTTTCTGGTTCTATCTTGAGGGGCACTTAGCGATGGTTGATGAGCGAAGCCGAAACAAGTCGAAGTGCTGGTTTCAGGTTTCAGGTTCCTCGTTTTTCCCTAATCCCCCTAATCCCCAAATCCTAACCCCTAAATCCTATTAATCAATTGAAACATCAATTCATCCGTCCATTGCCCTTCACGAAGTAACCATTCTTTTTTGATTCCACAGCTTATAAAACCAGTTTTCCTGAATAAACTGATACTTTCAAGGTTGCTTTGTTCAATATTACAATACAACTGATGGAGGTTCAGTGTTTTAAAACAGTATTCGGAAAGTAAATTAATGGCTTCAAGCGCAAATCCTTTCCGCCTCGATGATTCGTCAATCAATATTCCGATACCGGCTCTTTTGTTTTGCGGATCAAAATCAAACAGATCAATGGTGCCTACTGTCGTATTATCAGTCTCTGCTGAATGCCAGTCGATCATCAGGCGCAATTGCTTTGACGCAAATATGTCATTATCTGTGTTAAATACGAATTGTTCAATCGCAAATTTCGAATAGGGGGTAAGTGTATTGCCCAAATGCCAGATGCGTGTATCATTTTCCCAGCGGAAAATAATATCAATATCAGCGGGTTCAGGTGCTCTGAGCAGCAGATTCGGGCCTGTCATAGTGGTCATATTTCAATTGTACCTTCAAAAACCAGTTTGGCCGGGCCGGTAAGTTTTACATTTTTTATAGTGTCACCTGTTCGCGTAAAACTAACAAATAGCCTTCCTCCGGCAGTATTTACATAAAAGGAATTACCTCCGTATTTTAATGAAGCCGCGATAGCTGAAGCTGCTACTCCTGTTCCGCACGAAAGGGTTTCATCTTCAACCCCTTTCTCATAAGTACGGACATACAACTCTTTTTTTAAGAGCTTTGCGAAGTTAACATTGGTTCCGTGAGGCTCAAACCTGGCATCGTATCGCACTTCACGTCCTGTTTCTATTATTTCGATGTCATCAGGATTATCAACAAATTTCACAACATGATATGTACCGGTATTGAGGTAGTAGGAATTTTTGTCCATGCTGTAGATCACAGGATCCTGCATTTCCAGTTCCACTATCATTACTGAACCGTTATTTTCGCTGATTTGCGCATGATGGATACCATCAGCAGCCATAAAACGGCAGGTGCTTGCGGTAATGCCTTTCTGATGCGCAAAGGCTGTAATGCATCTTCCTCCGTTGCCACAGAAAGTAGCCGGGCTGCCATCGGAGTTAAAATAGTTCATGCCAAAATCATAGCCTTCGCTATGCTGAACCAGTAAAACACCGTCGGCACCAATGCCAAAATGTCTGTCACAAAGTTTGATGATCAAATCTTCGCTGACCGGAAACTGTAACTTCCGGTCGTCGATCAGGATAAAATCGTTGCCGGTTCCTTCGTATTTGCTGAATTGTAGAGTCATTTCGGTAACAAATTTAATATATTCCTTGTCAATATGTCAGATTGATTCGTGAATCTGACATTTTTTATGTTTTTTTTGATCCGATTATCCCCGGCTAAAATTGGGAATGTTTCTTATATTATAAACCAGGGAATGACTAAATATTTGATTAATAAGAGTATAGATGTAACTAGTAATCATAATAGTAAGATATTGCCTGAGATGTTAACATTAATTAACAAGAGTACAAAAACTAATGGTATTATCCTTGCGTTATAGATCGAAAATTACTCAAAAGAATGAGTAACTAAAGTGTAAATTTAACGTCTCATTATCAAAAACGAACGAAAAATGAAAAAGTACGCAGGTTTCTTTCTTATGGCAGTGTTAGGAGGATTAATTTCTTTGGGCGGTTATACTTTCCTGGAGAAAAAAAATGAAAAAACTCTTGGAATTCCTCAACAATCAACTCCGGTACAGTTAGCCGGTATGTCCGGATTAACTCCAGGCTATCCTGATTTTATCGAACCGGCAAATATATCCATTCACGCTGTTGTACATATCAAAACTGAATATTCCCGTAAAAACAATATGTATGACAATTTTTTTAATTTTCACGAATTCTTTGGCGACAGCCCTTACAGCCAGCAAGGTCCGCTCCAGGGTGCAGGATCAGGCGTAATTATATCTCCGGATGGTTATATTGTTACTAATAATCATGTAGTTCAGGATGCCAGTAAAATTGAAATCGTTCTTAACGATAAACGTTCCTACGAAGGCACAGTTATAGGAACTGATGCATCCACCGACCTGGCGGTTGTGAAGATAAAAGAAAGTAATCTGCCATTCCTCACGTATGGCAATTCAGATGAGGTACAAATCGGCGAATGGGTGCTGGCAGTTGGAAATCCTTTCAACCTTACCAGCACTGTAACTGCTGGAATTGTGAGTGCGAAAGCTCGCAACATAAATATATTAGGTACTCCCGATGGAACTTCAGTTGAATCTTTTATCCAGACAGATGCAGCCGTAAACAGGGGAAACAGCGGAGGAGCACTCGTTAATACTCATGGCGAATTAATTGGGATAAACGCCGCAATTGCCAGTGGAAATGGATTTTACGCAGGGTATTCCTTTGCAATTCCAGTTAATATCGTAAAAAAAGTTGTTGGTGATTTGATTGATTACAAGGAGGTTCAACGGGCATTCCTCGGTGTAAGTATCCGGGATATAGATAACAAATTTGCGGATGAACAAGGTATGAAAGAACTTCGTGGTGTGTACGTTTCCGAGGTAAGTGACGGGAGTGCGGCCAAAGAAGCCGGAATTCAGAAAGGTGATGTAATAACTTCAATTAATAAGATAACTGTTAACAGTACTTCCGAATTGCTCGGTCAGGTAAGCCTTTATCGTCCTGGTGAAACAGTAGCCGTTGTTGTGAGTCGCGATGGCAGTGATAAATCATTTAACGTTAAATTACGTAACCGCGAAGGCAATACCAGTCTTGTAAAGAATGAGGGAAAAGATATTACTCCTATGCTGGGCGCAAAAATGAAAGTGGCTTCAGGAGATGTACTGCGAAAACTTGGAATTGATCATGGTGTTCAGGTTACGGAGCTGACAGATGGTTTGCTGCAAAATGCCGGTATCAGGGAAGGTTATGTAATTACTGAAATAGATAAAAAACCAGTTCGCAGCGTTGAGGATGTGAATAAAATACTCTCTAACAAAAGTGGCGGGGTATTGCTCGAAGGAGTATATCCTAACAAGGTCAGAGCTTACTATGGCTTTGGGATAAATTAGACTTCCCTGCTCCAAAGAAATACATTTACAGGATAAAAGATTTCACAAACAAACCTGTATTTTCTTTGTTTATATATGTAATGTGAGTTTTAACATTACGACTTACCCGATAAGTGGTATTTTATACGTTAAGCTGCACAAAATCCTTGTGCAGCCTGACTATGTAAATCAAGATAATAAGTCATGAGACAATTAAAGATAACCAAATCAATTACCAACCGGGAAACTGCCTCTCTGGATAAATATCTGCAGGATATTGGAAAAGAGGCACTTATAACTGCGGAAGAGGAAGTTGAACTGGCACGGAAAATCCGTGGCGGGGATCAAAAAGCTCTGGATAAATTGTGCCTGGCCAATCTGAGGTTTGTAGTTTCGGTAGCCAAGCAATACCAGAACCAGGGTCTGAGTCTTCCGGACCTTATAAACGAAGGAAATGTTGGGTTGATTAAAGCCGCGGCACGTTTCGATGAAACCCGAGGGTTTAAATTTATCTCTTATGCCGTTTGGTGGATACGTCAGTCTATTCTTCAGGCCCTGGCCGAGCAATCACGTATTGTACGTTTACCCTTGAACCAGGTTGGATCACTTAACAAGATTAAGAAGGAATCCTCACGTCTGGAACAAAAGTATGAACGCCTTCCTTCCGCTGAGGAAATTGCAGAAGCACTCGAAATCCCCGGATACAAAATTGATGCCGCCATGAAAATAACCACACGTTATGTTTCTATGGATGCTCCCTTGGTTGATGATGAGGATACCAGGTTTATTGATGTTTTCGTTGATGAGGATACTCCGTTTACCGATGCAGGGTTGATGCGTGAATCCCTGACCCAGGAAATTCAACGTTCACTTTCGACACTGACTGAGAAAGAAAGAGACGTTATAAATCTTTACTATGGAATTGGTGTTCCCCATGGTTTGACCCTCGAAGAAATTGCCTTAAAGTTTGATCTTACCCGTGAACGTGTCCGCCAGATAAAGGAAAAAGCCATTCGCCGGTTGAAGCACAATTCAAGAAGCAAATTGCTGAAATCATATCTCGGACAATAGATGGGAACTGTAAAGTTCTCACTTAAACATTTTCTTTATTATCAGTAAAATAGTTTGTTAGCATGTATGTGATATACAATCAAGATGTTAATTTGCTTTATTTGCCGTAATAATAAATAATTTTCAAAAATAGTATTACCTTTGTTGCATTCTTGGATTAAGGTATAGAGAGAAAAATGTTTAATCCTTTATGGTTTTAGTATGAAAATTCTGGTCGCTGAAGATAATTTGATGAATCAACATCTCATGAGCAGGTACATGAGTAAACTTGGATGGGACTGTGAAATAGTTGAAAATGGGTTATTAGCCACTGAAGCATGCAGGAACGGAGAGTTTAATGCCATATTAATGGATATTGACATGCCGGTTCTCGATGGAATTGAAGCTACCAGGTACATCAGGGTTTTTAATAAACAGATTCCTATTATTGCAATTACTGCTTATGCTGATGACCAGATGCGGACAGAATGTGCTGAAGCCGGGATGAACGCGTTTTTAGCTAAACCTTGCTCGCGTGAAGATATTAAGGGGATTATTACTGAATGTGTTGAAATCAGTACATATAAAGTTGCTGGTTAATCACTTTTAAAATATAATTTTTAAGCCTGATCCCGATCAGGCTTTTTTTTTTATTTATTTTCAAGGAATTCATGCCGGTGATTCGTATTTTTGCACAGGTTTTAAATCCAGATCACATTATAAATAAGCTTTTATCGGAAACTATGTTAACCGATAGAAATTTATTTTTTCCTTTTACCGGATATAATCTTCATATAAGTTATCATGGCTGAGATAAAATACATTTTCACAACCGGCGGAGTTGCCTCTTCATTAGGAAAAGGCATTATCAGTTCTTCACTGGCGAAACTACTGATTTCCCGTGGATACAGGGTTGCTATTCAGAAACTTGATCCATATATCAATATCGATCCGGGAACTCTCAATCCATACGAGCATGGCGAATGTTTTGTTACTGATGATGGTGCCGAAACCGATCTGGACCTTGGGCATTACGAGCGGTTTACAAATGTGCGTACATCCCAGGCCAATAATGTTACAACCGGACGCATTTACCAGGCCGTTATCAATAAAGAGCGCCGGGGTGATTATTTAGGTGAAACAGTTCAGGTAATTCCCCATATTACCGATGAAATTAAATACCGCATCCAATTGCTTGGCGCCAGCGGAAACTATGATTTTGTAATTACCGAAATAGGAGGGACTGTAGGTGATATAGAATCCTTACCTTATATAGAAGCTGTAAGGCAAATGAAGTGGGAGCTTGGCACCCGTTGCCTGGTTATTCATCTCACATTGGTTCCTTATCTTGCGTCTTCGGGTGAGCTTAAAACCAAACCTACCCAACACTCAGTTAAAATGTTGCTCGAATCGGGAGTACAGCCCGACGTAATTGTCTGCCGTTCCGAAAAACATCTCAACCAGGCTATACGCAATAAAATAGCGCTGTTTTGCAACGTGAATCCATCAGCAGTTATTGAATCAGTTGATGTAGAAACAATTTATGATGTTCCTTTATTAATGCGTGATGAAAGGCTCGACCAGGTTGTACTCGAAAAAATGCAGGTGCCTATACGTAAACAGCCGGATCTTAAACTGTGGGAGGAATTCTTACATAAATTAAAAAATCCGATTGGCGAAATTCATATTGGACTTGTTGGTAAATACGTTGAATTAAGAGATGCGTATAAATCTATTACTGAATCCTTTATTCATGCCGGAGCCGAAAATCAGTTTAAAGTGGACCTGAAGATGATTCACTCTGAATCCATTAACGAGAGTACCTATAAACATTTACTTAAAGACCTGGATGGTATACTTGTAGCTCCTGGTTTTGGAGAACGAGGCATTGAAGGAAAAATAATTGCCATAAAGTTTGCCCGAGAAAACAAAATTCCATTCCTGGGAATCTGTCTCGGTATGCAATGCGCTGTTATAGAGTTTGGACGCAATGTTCTGGGATTTAAAGATGCTCATTCAACGGAAATGAATCCCGCAACTCCATTCCCGGTTATTGATATTATGGAGGAACAGAAGAAAATTGATAAAAAAGGCGGGACAATGCGTTTGGGCTCTTATCCTTGTACACTGAAACCGGATACGAAAATATGGGATGTTTACAAATCAGCTGAAATTGTTGAACGTCACAGGCATCGATTTGAATTTAACAATGTGTATAAGAAAGAATATGAGAACGCCGGAATGATACCTGTAGGTATAAATAAACAAAATGACCTGGTCGAAATTATTGAGTTAAAAGATCATCCCTGGTTTATTGGTGTTCAGTTCCATCCTGAGTATAAAAGCACTGTTGCGTCGCCACATCCGCTTTTTGTGCATTTTGTCAAAGCAGCCATACAGTATAAAAAACTTCAGACAAAGTAGATTGCCAGATTGTTATGGCTGCGTTGTTTTTGAGTTAAAAGTTGTTATGCCGGCTTATTCTCTTCTTGTGGAACAGCAGTACTAATCCAACATTTTGTATCTTTGCCGTCCCGAAAACCCCTTCGGAATGTTAATTTATTGATAATCAGATTTTTTTGGGGAACTGCTTGAACTAAGTAATCAATTACATACATTTGAATAAATGAGTAAGAATAACATTATTGGCCTGGTAATCATTGTCGGATTATTGATAGGATATAGTCTTTGGATGACTCCATCGAAAGAAGAAATGGCTGCTGCCAAACGAAAAGCTGATTCTATAAGCTATGTGCAGCGTACTGATTCGTTACAGACAGCTATGGCCGAAATGGTAAAAAAAGCCGTCGCCGATTCAGTAGCAAAAACGAGTCCCGTAGCCTCTTTACCTGTTACCGGTGCTGATTCAACTTCGAACGGATTTGCATCCGTTGCCGTAAAGGAAGAGAAGTTTTATACCCTCGAAAGCGATCTTCTGAAACTGAAAATTTCTTCGAAAGGCGGCCGGATATGGTCGGTGCAATTAAAAGATTATCAAACATTTGATACTTTGCCCCTGGTTCTTTACAAAGGTGACTCATCCGTTTTTGGATTTGAATTTAGTACCGAGGACCTGCGTACCTTGAATACAGCTAACCTGATGTTCGTTCCGGTAACACCATCAGGTAAAGATTCATTACGTGTATCCGGCAAGGACTCCATACAGTTTGCATTACGGGTTTACCCCGGTAAAACTGATACAGCCAACTCAAAGAGTTACATTGAATATGTTTACACGCTGAAAGGCAACAATTACATGGTTGGCTATAAGGTCAACTTTGTTGGAATGAAAGGCTATATTGCCCAGAATACGCGTGATATGTCGTTGCTTTGGAGTACAACGCTTCTGCAACAGGAAAAAAGCCTGAAGACGGAACAGACACAGTCAACTATTCATTACATGGATTTGGCTGGCGAAGTAGATTACCTCAGTGAAACGAAGGACGAGAAAGAACGGATATCAACACCGGTTAAATGGGTATCGTTTAAGCAGCAGTTCTTTTCTGCAACACTTATAGCGTCGGATAAGTTTGAAAGTACCGATATAGAAACAGTTGGTTACTCTGACCAGAATACGGACCGTAAGGTAAAAACCATGAGTTCAGCTTTCATTTTACCTTATTCATTGGAAACTGATCAGAGCTATGATCTGAAATGGTATTTCGGGCCTAATAAGTACAAAGTCCTCAGGCAATACAAGATGAACCTGGAAAGGCAGATTCCTCTGGGGTGGAGCTTCTTCCTGATGCAATGGATCAACAGGTTTGCTGTAATTCCGGTTTTCAACTGGCTGGAATCATTTGATATGAATTATGGTATCATCATTCTGATTCTCACCATTTTATTAAAGATTGTATTGTTCCCGATTGCCTGGAAGACTTATATCTCTTCCGCAAAAATGCGGATACTGAAGCCCGAAATTGAAGAAATCGGTTTGAAATTCCCGAAAAAGGATGATGCCATGAAAAAGCAGCAGGCTACTATGGCTCTGTATAAAAAGGCCGGTGTTAATCCTATGGCGGGTTGTGTGCCCATGCTGCTTCAGTTTCCAATCCTGATTGCACTTTTCAGGTTTTTCCCGGCTTCCTTCGAATTACGTCAACAGTCGTTCCTTTGGGCTACTGACTTGTCGAGCTATGACTCCATTTATTCGTGGACGGCACAGATACCTCTTCTTAGTACTTTCTATGGAAATCATATCAGTTTATTTACTCTTTTGATGACTGTTTCCACCATCATGTATACCAAGATGAATAATGATATGATGGGTTCAACACAGCAAATGCCGGGAATGAAAACCATGATGTACCTGATGCCGATCATGTTCCTGGGTTTCTTTAACAACTATTCTGCCGGTTTAAGTTACTATTACATGCTGGCCAACCTGTTCACTTTTGGTCAGATGTTCCTGATCCGCCGTTTTGTTAATGAGGATAAACTTCACAAACGTATCCAGGAAAATAAGACCAAAGTTGTTAAGAAATCTTCATTCCAGAAAAAACTGGAAGAAATGACAAAACAGCAACAGCAGAAAGCAGTTGTTAAAAGAAAATAGAAAATAGAAAATGGTTTGTTTCGGGATAAACCCGAATAAAAAATCCGCAGTTGGAATCAATTGATTTTATTGCGGATTTACTTTTTGTATTTTGGCTGAAATTCTACTCTCAAATAATTAGAAGAGCCAAGTCCCAAATTCCAAGTCCCAAATTCCAAGTCCCATATTCCAAGTCCCATATTCCAAGAACTAACCCCGGAACCTAATAGGGCTAGATGACTAATTTCAGAGATTTTTTTAGATGCTTTTTGGGTCTTGAAATTTGGAATTTGAGACTTGGGTCTTAAAATCTATAATTCAAGGAATCAGCCTAGATATTTCAGAAAAAGCTCCATCCCCTTCTTCTTAGGTTCATCCAGGTTGTAGCTGATATCATTCTTGAGATAGGAGATAAGTTCTTTTTCTGAAATATGAGGATTGACGGCCATTATAATAGATTCTTCCCTATGTTCGACTCCCCAGGACAATGCGGATTGAAATGCTTTTTCAAACTCTTCAGGAAGTGGTTGACGTGAAATCCAAACAGCGAATACGAAAGGTAATCCGGTGTATTTAATCCATTCGCCGGCAAGATCGTAACAAAAAGGATATTGATTGGCTAAACCGAAAGTCTTGTCGCCAATAAGAACCATGCCTTCATCCTGTGAAAGCTTTCCTTTTAATTCTGAAAGGCTTTTCCATTGCGGATTTATTTTCCAGTATTTTTCAGCCAGGATCCGAACGAGGTTAACAGAAGTGAGACTGTCGGTATCGAGGTAAATTGTTTTTATGACTTTCAAATCAGCATTAGCAAGAAGTAAAACTGATTTAACATCTTTATCCGCACCTATGCATAAGTTGCTGACAACATGATAATTGTTGATTCCCGGCAAAGCGCCTACCGGTATCAGCCCGATTTCGGCTTCGTTGGAAATAATTTTACGCGCGCTTACCGAAGGAACTTCCAGTTTCAGTTCATAGCCAGCGAGTAGGCCGGAATGAGTTAATCCATATATAAACGGAAGGGTATTATAATAGGAAATAGCAGTAATTCGTATAGGATTCATCTGGTATTAATAATTTTTTATGAGTCAGATGGAACTCCATGACAAAATATTAACATCCACCTATATGTCATAATTGGCTGATTTTGTCATGTTCGTTTCATGGGGACGAAAGTAGAAAAAAATGTTTATCAATATGATAATGATTAGCTGTTTTGCCACAGATTTCACAGATTTTCGCAGATTAATCAATACATAGAACGGATTTCGGACAATATCAATTCCTGAAATTCATTTAATCTGTGAAATCTGCGAATTTAGCGAAGCGATATCACGCGATGCACTGAGCCTGCCGAAGTGAATACCCATTAAAATAAGAAATACATGAGTAAATCTGCGGCTAATATTTATTTTGTATCACTTTTTTCAATCGATTTGATGAAAATTCTGAACAATCTGCGCTCTCAATTAAATTAGAAAGGCCCCATTTTTATTAGAAATAAATTACTACCTTTGCACCCCATTTTAGCGGTGCATTGTTTCTCTTTTCCGGTAAGTTAATCAATATATCTGTCTATTAATCAACTCAATGTTAAACCGGCCGAACCGGAAGGCCATTAATTAGATTATAATTATGAGTAACGACGTTAACGTTAACGACGAAGTAAACAATGTTGAAGATGCTGCTGAAGTAACAGCAACTGAAGCCATTGAAACACCTGTTGCAGAAGTTGAAACAGTTGTTGAAGAAGCAGTAGCAGAAGTTCCTGTAGTAGAAGAAGTAGTTGCAGAAGTTGAACCAGTTGCAGAAGTAGCTGTCGAAGAAGTTCCTGCAGTAGAAGAAGTAGTTGCAGAAGTTGAGCCAGTTGCAGAAGTAGTAGTTGCAGAAGTTCCTGAAGCAAAGGAAGTTGTTGCAGAAGCTCCTAAAGCTCCGGAAGCACCTGCTGAACCTGTTGAATTTGATTGGAACGCTATCGGGAAAAAGCATGAGGCTTATAATCCTGCTGACCGCAAGCGTTTAGAAGACATTTATGACAAAACTTTAAGCTCAATCGGCGATCATGAAGTACTTGATGGTTTGGTTGTTGGACTTACCAGCCGCGAAGTTGTTGTAAACATCGGCTTTAAATCCGATGGAGTAATTCCGGTTTCGGAAGTACGTTACAATCCTGACCTGAAAGTTGGTGACAGAATTGAAGTTTATGTTGAAAACCAGGAAGATATGGGTGGACAGCTTCAGCTATCCCACAAAAAAGCCCGTATACTCCGTTCATGGGAGCGTGTTAACACCGCTTTCGAAACTCAGGAAATTATCAATGGTTTTGTAAAATGCCGTACCAAAGGTGGTCTTATTGTTGACATCTTCGGTATCGAAGCTTTCCTCCCGGGATCACAGATTGACGTTAAGCCTATCCGCGACTACGATCAGTATGTTGAGAAAGTTATGGAATTCAAAATCGTTAAGATCAACCACGAATACAAAAACGTTGTTGTTTCGCACAAAGCGCTTATTGAAGACGAACTGGAAGCTCAGAAAATCGAAATTATTTCGAAACTCGAAAAAGGCCAGGTTCTTGAAGGAATCGTTAAAAATATCACTTCATACGGTGTATTTATCGACCTTGGCGGTGTTGACGGACTTATCCACATCACTGACCTTTCATGGGGACGTATCAATCATCCTGAAGAAATCGTTCAGCTTGATCAGAAAATCAACGTTGTTATCCTCGACTTCGACGAAAACAAAAAACGTATCGCCCTTGGTCTCAAACAACTTAGCGCTCATCCATGGGATTCGCTCCGCGAAGACCTTAAGGTTGGCGATAAAATCAAAGGCCGCGTAGTTGTTATTGCCGACTATGGCGCTTTTGTTGAAATCGCTCCTGGTGTAGAAGGTTTGATTCACGTTTCAGAAATGTCGTGGAGCCAGCATCTTCGTACCGCCCAGGATTTCCTCCGCGTTAACGACGAAGTTGAAGCAGTTGTTCTTACCCTCGATCGCGAAGACCGCAAAATGTCACTTGGTATCAAACAACTCATTCCGGATCCATGGACTGACATTGTTACCAAATATCCTGTTAACTCACGTCACACAGCTACCGTTCGTAACTTTACCAATTTCGGTATTTTTGTTGAACTCGAAGAAGGTGTTGACGGACTTATCCACATCAGCGACCTGTCATGGAGTAAGAAAATCAAACATCCTGCTGAATTCACCAAAATTGGCGAAACTATCGATGTAGTTGTTCTTGATGTTGATGTTGAAAATCGCCGTTTGAGCTTAGGCCACAAACAACTCGAAGAAAATCCCTGGGATGTATTCGAAAGCATTTTCACCACCGGATCAGTTCATAAAGGTACTGTTGTAAGCTCATCCGATAAGGGTGTGGTTGTATCCTTACCATACGGTGTTGAAGGATTTGCTCCTACACGTCACGCAACGAAAGAAGACGGATCGAACCTGCAGGTTGACGAAGCCCAGGATTTCAAAGTTATCGAATTCTCGAAAGAGAACAAGAAGATCATTCTTTCACACGCTAAGATGCACCAGGATGCTAAATCAGCAGAACGGGTAAAAGATGACAAGAAAGAGGAAAGCGCTGAAATGACTACCAAACGCGCCGTGAAGAAAATCAAGGACAACCTTGAAAAAACTACCCTCGGTGACCTCGATGCTCTTTCGAGCCTGAAAGCAGCTATGGAAAAGAAAGAAGAAGAAGACAGTAAAAAGTAATCTTCAGATTTCTCAATAAATATTCAAGCCGGATAGTTTAAAACTGTCCGGCTTGTTTTTGTATTATCAGATCAGATATTCAATTTTTGTAACTAATCAGTCTGATTATAATGTTTTTTTTGCCACAGATTACACGGATTACACATATTTTAAACTGCTTTTAGCAGTTTCTCAATTAATTTCAATTAAAAATGACGAATAATTGTCTGTGAAACCTGTGTTATCTGTGGCATATATTTGTTTTTCAATACTTTAGACAAACTGATTAGTTGCCAATTTTTAAAGTTGTGGATAAAACGAATTCTATAAAAAACAGTTGCGCTATTTTCGATTAAAAGAAGTATTCTTATGATTGATAAGCTGTGTTTTATGCTAAAAGTGCCGTAGGCACGAAATTATGGTAGCAAAAATAAACAGGTTTTTTAAAAGCCTCGTAGAGGCGGAATTAAAAGAAAAAGTCATTCGTAAAACTCGAAAATGTATTGTTCATCGTAACTGATTTCGAATGATTTCAATATGTTCAAGTATTCCTCCCGGAATGTTTTTTGCTGATGATGTTGCTCTTGCTTTATAATATATTTTATAACGGCATCGCGATGTGAACGGGAATATGCAAAGCCTCCATATCCTTCCTGCCATGAAAATTCACCTGGAATAAATCTGTTTTCATTAATCCATTTTGACGAATTGGTTTTTACAATTCGTACAATGTCTGAAAGAGATTTGCTGGGAGTCAATTCAAAAAACATGTGAACGTGGTCTTTGTAGCCATTTACAGCCAGGGAATATTGATTGTTTTTCGATAAAATTCCGTATATATATTTGAATAATTCAGGACGTAATTTTGCATTCAGGAGATTTTCGCGACCTTTAACTGCAAAGACAACATGCGTGCTGAGTTGTGTATATGTATTTGCCATAAGAGTATTTTTTAAGATGTGGATAGTTGAATACAATAGATTTGATGCTCATAATGCCGCCTCTACGAGGCTGTGGGTCTTTTGTAATTTATTCTTCTACCATAATGCCGCCTCTACGAGGCTGTGGGTCTTTTGTAATCTGTTCTCTACCATAATGCCGCCTCTACGAGGCTGTGGGTCTTTCGTAAACTGTTCTCTACCATAATGCCGCCTCTACGAGGCTGTGGGTCTTTTGAAATTTGTTCTTCTACCATAATGCCGCCTCTACGAGGCTGTGGGTCTTTTGTAATTTATTCTTCTACCATAATGCCGCCTCTACGAGGCTGTGGGTCTTTCGTAATCTGTTCTCTACCATAATGCCGCCTCTACGAGGCTGTGGGTCTTTTGTAATTTGTTCTTCTACCATAATGCCGCCTCTACGAGGCTGTGGGTCTTTTGTAATTTGTTCTTCTACCATAATGCCGCCTCTACGAGGCTGTGGGTCTTTTGTAATTTATTCTTCTACCATAATGC
>CAIRMR010000064.1 GCA_903879715.1 uncultured Bacteroidales bacterium | reverse complement strand
GCAAAAATGTATGGGTTTGATTCTCCTGAAGAGTTGATGAGCAGCCGGATTAATATTGCGGTAGATGCTTATGCCGATCCTCATGAACGTGAAAATTTTTTACGGTTAATGACTGAACAAGGTTTCGTGAAGGGGTACGAATATGAAGTTAAACGTAAAGATGGCAGGAAGATATGGTTCTATGAAGATGCAAAAGCAGTAAAGGATGAACAGGGAAACATTCTTTTTTTTGAAGGATTTGTAGTCGACATAACCGAACGTAAAGAGACTGAGAACACTCTGAAGAATAAAGCAGCCCTTCTTACAAACCTGATCATAAATTTACAGGAAGGCATATTGCTCGAAAATGCGAAACGCCAGATTGCCTTAACCAACCAGTTGTTTTGCGATATGTTCGCAATCCCTGCTCCACCTGCTTTGCTGACCGGAGCTGACTGCAGTGAATCCGCTGAACAGAGTAAAGGTTTGTTTAAAAATCCGGAAAAATTTGTAGCTGATATTGATTTTATTTTAGCCAACAAAAAAGCAGTGTATAGTGACGAACTTGAACTGACTGACGGACGCTTTTTCGAAAGAGATTATATCCCTACTTATATTGATAATGAATATTCAGGCCATTTGTGGAAATACAGGGACATTACGGAACGAAAGCAGTCGCAGCTGAAAATCGAGAAAAGTGAAGAGCGTTTTCGCCAGGTAGTGGGACAAAGCCGCGAAGTAGTTTGGGAAGTTGATGCCAATGGATTGTATACCTATGTTAGTCCACTATCGATGCAGGTTTATGGCTATTCCCCGGAACAATTGATTGGTAAGTTACACTTTTACGATATCGCGCCTGAGGGAAAAAGAGAAGAGTTTAAGAATGCTGCGCTCAACACATTCAGCCAAAAACTATCCTTTGAAAATTTGATAAATTCGGTTTGCCGGCCGGATGGAACAATTACCATTGTTGAAACCAACGGCATTCCAATGCTAAACGAAGCGGGAGCTTTGATTGGTTACAGGGGGATTGATGCTGATATTACCGATCGTGTAGAGGCTGAAAGAAAAATGCTGGAGAGTATGGAAAAGTTCCGGTCTATAACGGAGCAAACAACCGACCTGATAGCAATCGTTGATGAAAACGGTTTCATAACCTTTGCTTCGCCTTCGTCATCATCTATTTTTCTTATTTCGCCCTCAGACATGTGTGGTCACAATTTCAGTGATTTTGTTGATAAGAATGAAATTGAGAGGGCTGGTATGGTTTTCCTTACGTGCATGGAGAATGATCGCAACATAAAGGAGGTTGAATTCAGGATGAACCGTTTCGACGGTTCTACATTTATCGGGGAGTTAAACGGTTCGAGATTTAAAACTGAAACACAGAATGGGGTTTTAGTAACCATTCGCGATATCACCGAACGAAAACAGGCTGAATTTATCCGGAATGCACGTATCCGTTTAACGGAGTTTGCTCATGCACATTCACGAAACGAATTGCAGCAGAAACTATTGGATGAGCTGGAGCAGTTAACTGACAGTAACATTGGCTTCCTGCATTCAGTAAGTGTTGACCAGAAAACACTGACACTCCAAAGCTGCTCTACCAGGACTTTGCCTCAAATGCATAAGTCGGAAATTGGAAATGTTACTATTGATATTACTAATGCGGGTGTTTGGGTGGATTGTTTCATTCATCGAAAAGCAGTAATTCATAATGATTATTCAAGCCTTCCCCATCGCAAAGGACTTCCGGAAGGGCATGCAATGGTAATTCGCGAACTGCTGGTTCCCATAATCCGTAACGAGTTGATTGTTGCTGTTGTAGGAATGGGGAACAAACTTACCAATTATAGTGAAAAAGATTTGGAAATTGTCTCAAAACTTTCAGACCTGGCATGGGATATTACGGAGAGGAAAGGCGTAGAGGAAAGTTTGAAAAAACTCTCACAGGCTGTTGAGCAAAGTCCTGAGGTTATTTATATAACGAACTCGGAAGGATTAATTGAATATGTAAATCCGAAAGCCAGGGAACTAACCGGGTATTCGGATGAGGAATTAATTGGTAAGAATCCCCGGATTTTCAGTTCAGGCGAAAAGCCGGCTGAAGAATATAAAAATCTTTGGCAAACAATAAGTGCCGGGAATGACTGGAAAGGAGACTTTCATAATAAAAAGAAAAACGGAGAATTTTATTGGGTGGCAGCATCCATTTCACCTGTAACCGATACTAACGGGAAAATAACGCATTACCTGGCTGTAGAGGAAGATATTACCGAGCGAAAAAAAGCGGAAGAAAAAAGCAGGTTACAAAATGAACGCTTGAATGCTATAGTTAGCGCCATGCCCGACCTCATTTTTGTAATTGACAAAGACGGAATTTACAGTGAATTTTACCAGTCAAATACCAATGCAAGGCTTATTCCAATTGATAAGGTTATTGGTACAAATCTGAAAGAATTTTTCAATGCAATACAGGCTGATAATTATCTTAAGAACATCCGGTCGTGTATTCATGATAATAAACTGGTAGCTTTCGAATACCAGCTTTCAGAAGAAAATTCGATAAATTATTATGAAGCACGGTTAACCCCTTACGGTAACGATAAAGTTTTATCCTTTGTCAGAGATGTAACGGATCGTGTGTATTCAGAAATGGAGATACAAGACCTGAATACGAACCTTGAAATTAAAATAGTTGAAAGGACCAGCCAGTTAGCTGAAACAAATGTTAATCTTTTAACTGAAATTGAAGAGCGTAAGCAAGTAGAAATTGAGATTAAGCAAGCGAAAATTGAAGCAGAGCAGGCCAACCTCGCCAAAAGCGAATTCCTATCGCGAATGAGCCATGAGTTACGTACGCCGATGAATTCTATTCTGGGCTTTGCCCAGTTGCTGGATATGGGCGAACTCATACCGGCTCACCGCAAAGGGGTTAACCACATCCTGAACAGTGGGAAACATCTTCTTGATTTAATTAATGAAGTGCTCGATATATCTAAAATTGAAGCCGGCAGAATTTCATTATCCATGGAACCCTTAAAATTGAATTCAGTTATTTTGGAAATGCTTGATGTCGTTCATCCCCAGGCTTCAAAGCGGAACCTGGCTATTGAATTTCTGGATTCGCCGTCAAACAAACTTTCCGTAATAGCCGATAATCAGCGCTTTAAGCAGGTTCTGTTAAATCTGATTAACAATGCTGTGAAATACAATCGTGAAGGTGGTTCCATAAAAATAAAGACAGAACTTCTTTGCCGCGATTTAAATCAGAAGGCTAGGATCCGGATTTCGGTAATTGATACCGGAATTGGAATTAATGCTGATGAAATTAATAAACTGTTTCTTCCTTTCGAACGCATAGGAGCGGAGCGGACAGAGACTGAAGGAACGGGGCTAGGGCTCACAGTTGCAAAAAAACTGATGCTTGCAATGGGGGGCTCTATTGGAGTAGAAAGCATACCCGGTGAAGGAAGTACTTTTTGGATTGAATTGCTGCAAAGTAAAAATAAGCTTAATAATATGAAAGAACTAGTAAGCGCGATGGACTCTGAATCAAGTGAGGCCGCCATTTTAGGAACTATTTTATACATCGAGGATAATGCTTCCAATATTGAACTTGTTGAGCAGATTCTCGCTGCCCGGCGTTCAAATGTCAGGTTAATTTCGAATAAGACAGGAAAGCAGGCTTTGTCGCTTGCACTCGAATTCAGCCCCGATTTAATATTGCTGGACCTTGATTTACCTGACATTCATGGAAGTAAAGTGTTAAAACACCTTCAGGATAATGATGAAACCAAATCTATACCCGTAGTAATCATCAGCGCTGACGCTATGCATCATCAGGTTGAAAAACTAATTGAAGCAGGAGCCCGCAAATATTTAACCAAGCCATTGCATGTGCTTGATTACCTGAAAGTAATTGATGAGTTCATCGGCAAATAAAAGACTTGTACGACTAGATTTTAACCAACTAACAGACCCCAAAAAATGATTGACCCGACTTTAAAAAATTCAAATATTCTGATCGTAGATGATCAGGTAGCAAACATAGATGTTCTGGAAGGCTTTCTTGTCATGCAGGGCTATTCTAAAATAAAAACCACCACGGATCCCCGGAAAGTCATTTCTCTTTTCCAAACATTTGATCCCGACCTTATCTTACTTGATCTGGCTATGCCTTATCTTTCAGGTTTTGAGGTTCTGCAATTACTGAAACCGTTTGTTCTGGCCAGGACCTTCGTGCCTATTTTGGTACTTACTGCTGATATAACCAAAGAAGCGAAACAAAGGGCGCTTTCAGAAGGGGCAAGTGATTTCTTAACTAAACCTTTTGATCTGATTGAGGTTGGCTTACGAATCAAAAACTTGCTTTTCACAAAGTATCTGATACAACAATTAGGAAGTCAGAACCAGATATTGGAGGAAAAAGTAAAAGTGCGTACCAAGGATCTGCAGCAGTCTAATATCGAGTTAATTGCTGCCCGTGATAAGGCCGAAGCCAGCAACAGGCTTAAAACAGCTTTCATGAATAACATCTCACACGAAATACGGACACCCCTTAACGGAATTCTTGGCTTTGCGCCCATGACTATTGACCCTAATTTTTCTAATACTGAGAAAAATGAATTTCTCGAGATACTCAACCTCAGCAGTAAAAGGTTAATGCAAACTATATCGGATTACATGGATATTTCGTTAATTACTTCCGATAATATGGAAGTAACAATGGCAGAGTTTGTTCCTGGACAGTTACTCGAAGAAATACAGAAACAATTTCAAGCCCCATGCGATAAAAAGGGCATTGCTTTGAAAATCCAAAAACAGGAATCATTTAATACGGTAGCTATTCATTCAGACAGAGGTTTTCTGAAGAAAATACTTACTCATTTGGTGGATAATGCTTTGAAATTTACAGAAGAAGGGGAAATTACAATAGGTGTTTCTGTTAAAATCAACCTTATCGAATTTTATGTTAAAGATTCAGGGATAGGGATCAGTAAAGAAGCGCTTTCACTTGTTTTTGATCACTTCTCCCAGGAAGATTTTTCTTCAACAAGAAAGCATGAAGGTAGTGGGCTTGGATTAGCTATTGTACAAGGGATGATACTGTTACTTGGTGGAACAATCAAAGCCGAATCAGTTAAAGACATTGGCAGCACCTTTACTTTTACGATTCCCTGGGAAGTAGATTCATCAGCTACAACCACATCAGAACCTGCAGAACATAATGTTTCGAGTGCTCAAAGGCCGGTACTGCTTGTCGCCGAAGATGAACCTTATGGCTACCTGTTGTTTGAATTATCGTTAGATGCTGATTATGAAATCATCCGCGCCGAAGATGGGGAAGAAGCAGTAGAATTCTGCAAGCTTATTCCCGAAATACAACTGGTGCTGATGGATCTTAAAATGCCAAAAATGAATGGTCTTATAGCTACACAGGAAATAAAGAAGTTCAGGAAAGATCTTCCAATCATTGCATTAACGGCTTATGCCGAAGCGGGCATGCGTGCAAAATGCCTAGATGCAGGTTGCGATGAATATTTGGCTAAACCAGTCAGTAAAATGGAATTACTGGATAAAATCCGGGAATTTATAGGTACGGTTTAACGCTGCGGGATAGCTCTTTTTATTCTTGCCCCTCAGCTTTTTTTGATCCCTGCTCCGGAAGGGTCTGTTTCTGGAAATAAAAAATCCCCGCTTTACAAGTGGGGATTTTTTATTTTGTACCCGAAGCCGGACACGAATTATGCAATTTGTCATTTTTGAGTATTTCAATAAAATAAGGCTACAGGCTAATATTATAAATGGATTGCAGCAATTAACATACTGATTATTTATTGCAAATTAAGGTATAATATTTCATTAAATTGCATTTATGTTGACATTATTTGTATATTTGTTGACAATAATATAAAACCCTCAAAAATGGCAAAGATCAATTATTCACTCTCTACAAAAGTAGATAAGATCACAGGGAAAGCAGAAATATACATTCGATTCATTGGTGGGCGTGATTTGATATACAGAGGTAAGACCGGATTAATGGTTAATCCTAAAAGGTTTGCCGGTGGTTTGATCACAATACCACGCATTGAAACCCAGGAGCAAAAAGACCTTGTTAAGCTACAAAAGAGCCTATCAGAGCTTAGTAATTATATTATTGATAGCTTTACCAATGCAGACAAAAAAACAATGCAAGGGGATTGGTTACAAGTAGCTATTGAAATGTGGAACTTTCCTGAAAAGTTTATCACTACAAAACCAGTAACGGAATTATCTTTCTTTGAATCCTTTAAACATTTTTTGAGTATCTGGAAAATATCACAGGTAAGAAAGAATAATTATATGGTTGTGTTCAGATCACTGCAGCGGTTTGAACTGTATAAACAAAAGATAGAACCTACCTATAAAATTAGTTTTGATACTTTAAACACTGAAACGATCAGGAATTTTGAAAAGTTTATGTTATCAGAACCTGAACTATCAAAAAAATACCCGCAAATATATGAAGCAGTAAAAGAGAGCCGGAAGCCAAAGCAAAGAGGACTGAACACTATAAATGTGAATATGACAAAATTACGCACGTATATTAATTGGTGCATTGAAGAGGGACTAATTACAAAGAATCCATTCAAAGGATATGACGAAACACCCGCTATTTATGGCACTCCTTACTACCTTACTTTGAAAGAAATAAACGACCTGTATATTTTTGATTTGTCAGCCACTCCAAAGTTAGCCGATCAAAGAAATATATTTGTATTTCAATGTATGATTGGTTGCCGTGTATCTGATTTATACGGATTCACAAAAGATAATGTAATTAACGGAGCCATTGAATACATAGCACGAAAAACAAAGGATGACAGGCCGGTTACAGTGCGTGTACCACTGAATAAAAAAGCGAATGAAATACTATCATTGTACGCAAATTTGGAAGGTAAACAGTTGTTGCCGTTAATCCTTGAACAGAAATATAATATTGCTATCAAAGATATTTTCACACTGGCAGGATTAACACGGATGGTAACTGTATTGAATCAAACTACACGCAAAGAAGAAAAACGGCCATTGAATGAAATTGCCAGTAGCCACCTTTGCCGGAGGTCATTTATTGCGAACCTTTACAACAAAGTTAAAGATCCTAACCAAGTCAGTGAATTGTCAGGCCATAAGGCAGGGAGTAAAGCGTTTGCACGTTACAGGCAGATAGATGAGAATCAAAAAAAAGAATTGGTAAACCTATTAGATTAATCAACTATGAAAGACTATCTAAAAAACTTTGAAACCCAAAGAAAAGCATAAAAAAATGTTGTTTTTCACGTTCACTAAAATCACTTTTATCACAAAATAACAATACCAACATGAAACTACACGAAGCAAAACAAATATTATTAACAGCGTTGTTTGAGGTTACGCCAAAAACAAGAGCAGGGTATTTCAGAAATGAAGCGGAAAAGAGCGGGGATAGCTTAAAAGACTTCTACGATGAGTTATCAACCGCTTATGAAGCACTCAATAAGTATGTAAATTCAAAAGATTATTCATGGGGAATTAATAAGGATGACGATGGAAGCGAATACTATCATTTAAACATTATAAAGATTGATAATTTTACCGATGGCAGAGTATTGAACAATGAAAATATTACAGATTTATTAAAGCCGTTGCATGATTTTGGGGCGTATGTATTGGCCTGTGAAACCGTTAAATTACCTCCACAGAGCGCACAGGCGGAACAATTCGCAGAGTATTGGTATGGTATTACATATAAGATAATGCAGTGCATTGGTATTGAAAAACAGTTTATAGAATCAACTGACAAAGCAGGAATTATGCAGTTTGGAAAAAATAAATATAAACTCAAAACAGCCGGCCAAGTATTCTATAGAAGCTGGAAGGATTTCAAATTTAACATTCCTGTAGAGGTTAAAAGTTTTCCACACAAAGACCGTACACGCTGGAAAGAAATTGTATTGACTATTTCAGAGAATAGGGCGGAGGTTGCAATATGGCTAAATAAACAGGTAGATTAATAGTTTTTCAGTACCTAAAAATTTATTTTTTGTTATTGCTTATATTTGATTATTAAGATATTAGTTCCATGTTAACACAGATACTAAGTACCTGAAAAGTATCTACATTTTTGCAGATTTACATTTGTCAAAAAAACAGTTATGACAAATGTTATTCTTTCGTCTATTGCTATCGAAGACCTCGTAAACATGATAGCTAACACGGTTCAAAGCCGTATTTCTCCACAAACAATAGATCCAGAAAGGCTTGTTTCACCAAAAGAAGCCGGAGCCATGTTTGACGTTGATTTGTCAACCCTTTACCGATGGGACAAATTAGGCTATTTGACAAAAATCAAAATCGGCGGGAAAGTGCGTTATCGTATGTCGGACATTCAAAAACTTATGAAACATGAATAGTCCTAAACGAAGCGAGGCCGAACCCAGGGACGGGAACGACCTCGAAAGCCTTGCAGCACAGTACAAAGATAGTGGTTTTTTTGAGGACGAAACCCAGGAACCGGAAGAAAAAACACTTTTAGGCTTTGATTATTTGCGTATTACGGAAAGTACGGACATTCCCGAACCGGATCCGGTATTAAAAATAAACGGTGAAATTATTGCCGCAATTGAAGATATATTCACAATAAGCGGAGCCAGTAAAAGCGGAAAAAGTGCGTTTCAAAATGTATTGATTGCGGGGGCAATAAGTGAAACCGGAACCGTAATTGATGGCTTTGAAGGAGTTGAGGTATTACGGAATGATAAAAATAAGGCCGTTATTCATTGCGATACAGAACAGGCCAGGCACAAGCACCAAAAGAACTATAAAGGTATTTTAAGAAGAGCAGGTTTAAATACTTGTGCTCACTACCTTTCCTATAATATCCGGCAATTAGATATAAATCAATATGCAGAGGTAACAACTGGAATTTGTGAGGCTGCATTAAATCAGTTTGGCGGGATCCATTCAATTTGGATTGATGGAGGTGCAGATTACATTGCCGATGTGAACAACCCCGAAACCTCAAACGCTGCAATAAAATACTTTGAAGAACTGGCCATAAAATACCATACAGCCGTTTTTATCATTGTGCATACCAATCCAGGAGGCGACAAGGAAAGAGGCCATTTTGGGAGCCAATGCCAACGTAAAAGCGGAGGGATAATATCAGTTAAGAGCGAAGGTGATACTTCATATATAGAGCCTAAGATGCTCAGGTATGCCGGCAATGGTGATATTCAAAAGTTAATGTTCAAATATGATAAGGAAAAAGGTTATCACGTCGGATGCGGTGTAAATAGTCCGGAAGCAAAAGAAATTGTAAAGAAAAGGGAACGTATAAAAAAACTTTGGGAACTATGCAAAACTATTTTTGGCGGTCAAGTTTCATATGATTACGTCAAAGCATTGCATAAAATAATGATAGAAAAGACGTGTAAAGAACGAACTGCAAAAGATGAGTTTAGCGATATGAACGCATACAATATGATTTTGCAAGGTGCAGATAAGAATTGGCGAATTAATCAACAGTATAACAATGAATTACAGTAATGAATTGCACCACTTTGCACCAGTGCATTGCACCGGATAAAGTATGTATTAGCACCCTTGCAACCATAGGTGCAAGGTGCAATATATGTATAGAGTAGTTGCACCATTGCACCAGTTAAAAAACATAGAGAAATGAGTACACAAACGACATATTCAATAGCCAGGAGCCAAGGCACCATAAGTGAGCAGTTTGTTACTTTCATTCGCACCAAGCAATTTATGAAGAACAGGCTGAGGGGCGAGAATGACAGGAACCCGGTGCATATTCCAAAGAATGAAATTTCTGAGCGTTTCTTTACTTTCCCAAAGTATAACATCAAGCACGAAATAAATAAACTGATTGATGCCGGGGAAATATCCGTATCAGTTGAACAGTTGCCGAACGGAAACACAATGTTCATGTATTGCGTATTGAAACCCGGTGCAATTAATCTGACATTGCTCAAGCCAAAGCAAAATAATTTAGATCCGATTAGCCGGACAATGAAGGAATATTTAAAATGTGTTTCATTGCCTGAAGATGCACCCCAAACAGATTACTTTACTTTTTTCCTGAAACACAAAAATAACTATCCGGATTACTTTTTTACAGTTGATGAGTTTGCCGGGCGTGTTCATACACCTGTTAGCAGTTTTCACAGGCCATACCGACCGAATATATTACTTGATGGTTTACCGACTATCGGACTTGATGTTACCACCATGCAGCCGTTACTTTTAGGTAAACTATTAAAGGATTCTATTGGCGTAAATGAATATTCAAAATGGATTGATTCAGGCGAAGATATTTATATTAAACTGCAAACTAAAGCCGGATTACTTACCAGGGATGAAGGCAAAAAACGATTCTTTGAAATACTATTCGCAAAGCCGAATAACTCACTTGCTGCGATGTTTGGCGATGCTGATTGGATTACATGGATAAATCAATATAAAGCACAACCCGAACCGAGGAACCCTCACAACGTCGGCAAACCTTATTCCAATGTTGCATGGTTACTGCAAACGACAGAGGTAAAAGTAATGCGTAAAGTATGGCGCAAATTAATACATGCCGGGATTCCCTTTTTATCGGTACATGATGAAGTTATTGTTAAACAATCCGACAGGTACCAGGCAGAACAGATATTCCGGGCGATATTGGATCAGGAATTTACATTCTATAAATTGAACATGAAGCAGAGAGAAACGATCAACACACCACCACCTCCACAAAGTATGCCACAGCCTAAGCAGATACAGCCAGAGAGGGCAGAAAAGCCAGCCGAGCCAAAAGCGGAGGTAATGACAGCACAAGACTACTATAATTTACCTATCAGACCAGCAACAGGGCGATTAAAAGAACTTGAAAATGCTTTCATAAGTGCAGCGACCCGGAGGCGGGGAAAGTTGACAGACACAGAAAATATAATTCGACTTTTCGACAAGTATAAAAGAGTTGAACCCGAAAGCAGCAAATTAGATGAACTGGAATATTTGATAAACACTTGATTTATGAAAACTAAACCGAAAGTAAAAACATACCTCCCCGAAGTTGAAATTGAAGCTCAAAAATTAATAGACAAAGCAATAAAAGGCGATACCAGAGCAGCGCAAAAAATACTTTCTCTGCTTTATGGGAATATCTAAAACAGATTAATTTAGAAATTATGGCACGTATAAAAGGAACACCGAAAACCGGAGGCAGGCAGCCAGGGACTGAAAACAAGTTAACGAAAGAACTTCGGACAGTATTAAAAAACATCATGTTTGAAGAGTTGGAAAACCTCCCAGTTAATTTAAATAAACTGGATAATAAAGACAGGATCGAGATTTTAGTAAAATTGATACCGTATGTTTTGCCGAAAGTTGAAACCGTACCCATCGACAAAGGCGAGCCGTTCCATGGCGGATGGGATTAATCAAGAATTAATCAAGAATAAACACCCATTAACAGTAATAGAACTGTAATAGAACAGTTATAGGCAGCCCAAAACTGTACGAACTGAACACTATAAAAAGAAGCGTTATCTGTGATAGAACAGTGAAATAACAGTGAATTATCTTAGAATAAAGAGCCAGGCGAATAGTTTTCTTACACTATAAAAAAGGGATAGCACAGGCTAAAACATGAAATTGAAAGTTAACTTTTGTTAATAGTCAGAACCTAACAAAACTTAACATTCAAAACATTTTATTCAAGTGTGAACTGGAGAAAACTTGAACTTCATAACTTAGCAAAACTTAGCATTCAACTGTTAGTAAAAGTTAGTATTCAAATTCTCGTTGTTTTTTAATATACATAGAGCCGGGCCGATTGATCTGGTTTTCAATAAAAAAAATATTTCAATGAAAAATTAAACGTATTTGTTTCTTATATTTGTTTAATTATAATATGTAAAAATCATTACAAACATTTTTAAAAATGGAAAAGCAAAATAAAAGTATCACGTTTGGAATTATTGCCCTTGTTTTAGCAATTTTTTCAGTATCTCTTCCTAAATTCTATATTACAATACCGATAATTTTAGGTTTGATTTTTTCTTTTATTGGGATTCTTAAAGATGGGAAAAAATGGGCGGCAATTATAGCTTTGTTTATCCTCGTATTATTTGGAGCGATGGATTTAATGGATCAATCCAAAACAGCTGAAGCAAAAGAAAAAACCTATCAAATTACATACAAAGTAAGCGGAGCAAGTTTTGATGTAGGGTATAATAATGCAACCGGAGGTATGGATCACGAAAAGGGAAGGAATTATTGGGAAAAAAAAGTTACTTTAAAAGGTACTGACTTTGCTTATATTACAGGGCAAAACACGGAAGGGTCAAAACGAGTTACAGTAAATATTTATATTGATGAGGTATTAATAAAAACTGCAACCTCTTCAGGTGAATATTCAATTGCAGATGCAAATTGCTATCCCTATAAACAATAATTGTTATGATTTAACTAAGTGAATTTATCCTATTCTTATTTTTGAAAATAAATTCACTTTTCACATGGATACATAATAAATATTTGTTGAACTTTGAGGGAACCCCAAAAATCAAAACAAATGAAAAAGCTATTTACAGTTCTCGCTATTTTGATTTCTTTTTCTGCTCACTCTCAAAATTGGCCAATAGATAAAGAAACAAATAAGATTCTATTTACAGATGTGATAAAAGTTGATAGTGTCACCCAAAATGAACTGTTTGTTAAGGCTAATGAGTGGTTTGCTAAGACATATAATGATTCAAAAGAAGTCATCCAGTTAAGGGATAAAGAATCAGGGAAGATTGTGGGGAAGGGTGCATTTCGTGTTTATGCACACCTAATGGGTATTCATGATTATGGATTAGTTCGTTATACCATTAAACTGATGATAAAAGAGGGTAGGTACAAATATGAAATATGTGATCTTTATCACGAATTTGCTAATAGTGGAGTAGGTAGCGGTGGTGATATGATGAATGAAAAGGCCGCATGCGGAACAATGAGCATACCCAATAAACAATGGAATGAGATAAAAACATCTGCATTTAATCAGACAAATCAATTGATCGAATCACTAAATTCATTTATGACATCAAAAAATATTAGCAAAAAAGATAACTGGTAATTTATAATTAATTGCGATTGCCCAAGATTTGTATAAAACTGCATTACTTGAACATGAATTATTGTCATGAGGAGGTAAGCGAAAAACAGACTAAGAATAGCCTTAAAATAATCAGATTGACAAACGGTTGACAAAAAGCATAAAACAAAAAAGGCTAATAAGCTATTTAACTTACTGTAAAACAGTCTATTAAATGGTTTATTAACCTCTTCAATTTGTACCCGAAGCCGGAATCGAACCGGCACGGCCGCAATGGCCAAAGGATTTTAAGTCCTTCGTGTCTACCTATTTCACCATTCGGGCGCCTGAAAAAAAACCTCCGTGTAACTTACAGGAGGCTTTTTGGCTGAGCGAAAGACGAGACTCGAACTCGCGACCCCGACCTTGGCAAGGTCGTGCTCTACCAACTGAGCTACTTTCGCAGTATTAACCGTTTTGGAGGTGCAAATATACACACATTTTCCAATTCCAAAAGCTTATCTAATATTTTTTAAGTAAATTTTTAACCTCATTCAGTTTCATCAATGCTTCCACCGGCGTTAAGGTGTTAATATCCAAAGCCATAATATCATCCCGGATACGCTCCAGCAACGGATCATCAAGCTGAAAAAAACTTAATTGTAAATCTTCCCCTTTTTTATCATTTTTCGATAAAATACTTCCATTTTCCTGATCGTCAGTTACATGCTTCTTTTCAAGCTGCGAAAGTATGTTGGTGGCTCTTTGCAACACACTTCCCGGCATGCCGGCCATTCGGGCCACATGTATACCAAAACTGTGTTCGCTGCCACCAGGAGTCAGCTTACGCAGGAAAATTACTTTCTTCCCGATTTCTTTTACAGCAACATGAAAATTGCGGATACGGGGTTTGCTCGTGGCCATTTCGTTCAGTTCGTGGTAGTGTGTAGCAAACAACACCTTTGCACGATAAAGAGGATGATCGTGCAGGTATTCGGCAATAGCCCTGGCAATGGAAATACCATCGTATGTACTTGTGCCACGCCCGATTTCATCAAGCAGTATCAGGCTGCGGTTCGAAATGTTATTCAGGATACTGGCGGTTTCGTTCATTTCAACCATAAAGGTCGATTCGCCGGAAGTTATATTATCCGAAGCTCCTACACGGGTAAATATTTTATCCACCATGCCTATTTTAGCTTCATCAGCAGGCACAAAGCTTCCGATCTGTGCCATGAGTACAATCAGGGCAGTTTGCCTCAGCAGAGCTGATTTTCCCGACATATTGGGTCCGGTCAGGATAATGATCTGCTGACCGTCGTTATCCAGCATAACGTCGTTCGCGATGTATTCTTCACCTGCAGGCAAATGTTTTTCAATTACCGGGTGACGGCCGTTTTTAATTGCGAGCGTATACGAATCGTTTAATTTAGGCTTTACATAGTTGTTAAGCTTAGCCACGCGGGCAAAAGAGAGCAGGCAATCGAGACGTGCAATTAGTTGGGCATTGAGTTGAATAGGCTGCACATACTCGGCGAGGTGAAGTATTAATTCATTGTACAGCCTGTTTTCAATATCAAATATTTTTTCTTCGGCACCCAGGATTTTTTGTTCATATTCCTTCAGTTCCTCGGTGATATACCGTTCAGCGTTTACCAGGGTCTGTTTCCGCATCCACTCTGGTGGTACCTTGTCCTTATGCGAATTGGTAACTTCGAGGTAGTATCCGAAAACATTATTAAAACTTACTTTTAGCGAAGTAATTCCTGTTCGCTCAATTTCACGTTGCTGAAGTTTAATGAGATAATCTTTACCTGAATATGCAAGTCCCCTCAGCTCATCAAGTTCGGCTGAAACACCGGCAGCAATTACCTGTCCTTTCGAAACCATGGTCGGAGGATCATCCTGTATGGTCTGCCCGATTTTATCGGCAATAAGTTCGCATGGATTTATTTGTGCTCCCAGGTGGTTAAGTGCTTCGTGCGTAGCGCTCAGGCAGGCAGACTTTATCGGCAATAGTGCCTGCAAAGCGCGACGTATCTGCAATACTTCACGCGGATTTACCCTGCTGACCGCTACTTTCGAAATCAGCCTTTCGAGGTCGCCTATGGTTTTGATATGTTGTTCAACTACCTCGGTAAATGATTCATTTTGAATATAATAATCAACTATTTCATGTCGTTCGCTTACCGGTAGCCGGTCCTTGAGCGGAAGTAATATCCAGCGCTTCAGTAATCGTGAACCCATTGGTGAGATGGTCTGATCGATGGTTGACAGAAGCGTATTCGCGTTATCGTTAGGCGATTGAAGCAATTCGAGGTTACGGATAGTAAATTTGTCGAGCCACACATAATGATCTTCCTCAATACGCGATATTTTGCAGATATGCTGTACTTTATCGTGCTGCGTTTCCGAAAGGTAATACAAAGCGATTCCGGCTGCAATTACACCGTTCTCAAGTTCACTAATTCCAAATCCTTTGAGTGAAACTGTTCCGAATTGCTTGAGCAGTAAATCTTTGGTGAACTCAATAGTAAAAACCCATTCATCAAAATAAGAGAAATAAAATTTGTCGCCAAAGGTTTCAATAAACTGCTGGCGTTTATTCTTTTGAACAATTACTTCTGATGGACGAAAAGTCTGCAGAAGCTTTTCAATATATTCGTTTGAGCCTTGCGCTACTAAAAACTCACCTGTAGAAATATCCAGGAAGGCAATTCCGGAAGCTTTTGGCAGCAAGTGGATGCAAGCCAGGAAATTATTCTCCTTATTCTCAAGAATTTTATCGTTGTACGAAACGCCCGGAGTTACCAGTTCTGTAACTCCCCGCTTGACGATTGTTTTTGTTAGTTTCGGATCTTCAAGCTGATCGCAGATAGCAACCCTGTATCCGGCCCTGACCAGTTTGGGGAGGTATGTATCGAGTGAGTGATGCGGAAAACCGGCAAGTTCAATATACGCTGCCGAACCATTTGCCCGGCGCGTAAGAATAATACCCAGTATTTCCGACGCTTTAATGGCGTCAGAACCGAAGGTTTCATAAAAATCCCCGACTCTGAACAATAACAGCGCATCAGGGTATTTCGCCTTGATGGTATTGTACTGTTTCATAAGTGGTGTTACCACAATTTCTTCAGATTCTTTGCCTTTTGCCACTTCTTTATTCGATTATTTGGTATGGCAAATATAGGATTATCTGTCAGGATTATTTCTTATTCAGGGGAAGTGTTAATAAATTTTACATTTGCCGGCATAATAAAACACATAAATTTGCCTGATAATTCCTGATTATGCGTAAACTTACTATGGACGAACTCAACAGGGTTAGTGTTGAAAAATTTAATGAACTAGGCAAGCTTCCTGTAATCTGTGTTCTCGACAATGTCAGGAGCCAGCACAATATCGGATCTGTTTTCCGGACTTCGGATGCCTTCCGGATTGAGGAATTGTATTTGTGTGGCATTACGGCGACTCCGCCCAACCGGGAAATCAATAAATCAGCATTAGGCGCAACCGAATCAGTTAAATGGCAATACTTTGCCGACACATCACTAGCAGTGCATCAATTGAAAGAACTTGGTTATAAGGTAATTGCAATCGAGCAGGCAGCTGATAGTATAAATCTGGAAGATTATTCTCCTGTTGCTTCTGAAAAAATAGCATTGATATTTGGAAATGAAGTTACAGGAATAAGCGATCCTGTTATGGAAATTGTGGATGCCTGTATTGAAATACCGCAGTTTGGAACCAAGCATTCTTTCAATGTTTCTGTAACTGCGGCTATTGTATTGTATCACTGTTATACAAGATTTAAGAAATGCCTGGAATAAATAAGAGTATTAATTATCAATATTAAATCCAGGAATGTAACTTTACCTGCGTTTAAAGTTTCAATTTGTAAAGGATGAAATCAATTGTAAATCTATTCCTTCTAAAATGATAAGTTAAATATTCAGACTTTTAAAATTTAATTTGTCGGAGAATTTTGGATTATAAGACTGTTTTTAACTATATTTGTGAATAATTCGATTTTATGAGTATTCTTTAATAAGCATTTTATGAGCAAATTCCATGGGATTACCCGATTAGCGGTTGTTGTTTTTTTAATTATTGCAATAATCAGTGTTTGTAACACAACTTTTGCACAAAAAAACAACTTCAATGTGCCGTTTAAAGGTTACGGATACCTGCAGCCAAATGTTGGAGTGAGCCAGTATTTTGGGGACTTCAACAAGGATGATTTTTGGAATCAGGATCAGAGACTTGGATTCGGTGCTATTCTAGGGTATCAACTTAGCCCGATATTTGGAGTTCGCAGTCAGTTCGTGAAAGATAATTTATATAGTAAAAGGTCTGACCAAAATAAACTATTAACATCGAACCTATGGGATGCTGCTCTTCATCTAACTATCAATATCAACGAGCTTTTTGCAAAATATAATTCTAAGAGATTCGCTAATTTTTATGTTTTTACTGGTGCAGGTTTTTCTTCTTACAAGTCGAAACTCGAAAATTATTCGACACATATTGTTATTGATGAACATGATACAAGACAAAATACATTTGTCCTTCCAATAGGTGGTGGTGTTGCTTTGAGGTTAAGTAATACCTTTTCTGTTAATATCGAATACGGTGATCGGACAGTATTTAGTGACACCAAGCTTGACTTTACCATTGGTAATAATAAGAAAAATTACGACCATTATAGTTATACTTCAGCCGGGTTACAGATCAATTTTGGTGTTAAAGATACTGATGGTGACGGAGTCAGAGATAAAGATGACTTATGTGTTGAAACTTTTGGCAAAATTGATTTGGCCGGTTGTCCCGATAAAGACAATGACAGGATTGCCGATAAAGATGATGCCTGCCCGGACATTGCGGGGAAACCTGAATTTATAGGTTGTCCTGATACAGACGGAGATGGTATAACGGATAGTGAGGATGATTGTCCTGATGCAATAGGAAACAAAGATCTTAACGGATGTCCTGACAAGGACAATGATAGAATTGCCGATAAAGATGATGTATGTCCTGATGTTGCAGGTATAAAAGAACTTGCCGGCTGTCCGGATCGTGATGGCGACGGGATTACTGACTTGGACGATGCATGCCCTGACGTTAAAGGCCTTGCTCAGTATAATGGCTGTCCGGATACTGATGCTGATGGTATTGCAGATAATTTAGACAAATGTCCTGATGTATTTGGCGTAGCTGCTAACTTTGGATGTCCTGAGGTTAAGCAGATCGAATACTACAAAGTTGTATACTTTAACTTTGATAAAACCGTATTGGTCACTAAATTCATAAAGGATCTTGATGAAGTCGTTGCCAGTATGAAGGAAAACTCAGATACTAAATTATCCATTGAAGGATATGCAGATTCACAGGGACCTGCAGCTTATAATATGAAGCTTTCAGAAAAGCGTGCCGACTTTGTTATCAATTATCTTGCTAAGCAAGGGATAAGCAAAGATCGGTTAAGCAAATTCTTCTCAGGGGAAGGTAAACCTGTTGCCTCTAATAAAACCAAAGATGGACGTGCTAAAAACCGCAGGGTAGAAATCAGGTCGATAAAATAGATTTAATTAAAATATCTGCATATTAGAAAAGACTGGATTTTTTCCGGTCTTTTTTTTGCTTTTTTATACCAGGATAATTATATGGCGGGTGAAAAGAGTTAAGGCAGTTTTTTCATTCATACCTTTATTCTTCCATGAATATTGCCTGGCTCTTGTGTCAGATTGTATGATAATTATCGATTTTCAGTAGGGCTGATCCTCCATTTTTATCGGTAATTAACGTCAACATTAGAAATAGTATTTTTTAATGCATTAAACTCCAAAATCAATTTTTTTATATTTGTTAACGATATTTTTAACAATGTCTAAACAATGCAATCTCCGTAAATCTCGAATATGGTGACCGGACGGTATTTGGAGGTACGAAACTTGATTTTATGGATACCGGCAAAGAAAATAATGATCACTACAATTACGTATCTGCAGGCTTACAAATTAAAATTGGGGTAAAGGATTCAGATGATGATGGTGTGATCGACAAAGATGATCTTTGCCCATCTGTTCCTGGTAGAGCTAAACTTGCCGGTTGCCCGGATAAGGATAATGATGGTATAGCTGATAAAGAGGATGCTTGTCCGGATGTGTATGGAAGTCCTGAGTATAAAGGCTGTCTGGATACCGATGGTGTGATCGACAGCCTGGATGCCTGTCCCAATTCAGCCGGAAAGCCTGACCTTAATGGCTGTCCGGATAAAGATATTGACGGTATTACAGATAAAGAGGACAAATGTCCTGATGCCGCAGGTTTGAAAGAACATGCCGGCTGTCCTGACCGCGATAGTGATGGAATCGCTGCTAAGGATGATGTATGCCCGGATGTGAAAAGTCTGGACAAGATGCATGGTTGCCCTGATTCGGATAATGATGGTATCGCCGACAATGAGGATAAATGCCCTGATGTAGCTGGTATTGGATCAAACTCAGGTTGCCCTGAGGTTATTAATTTTGAATTCTCTAAAACAGTTTGCTTTGGATCAGCTAAGTCTGTTGTTTTGACTGAATTTACCTCTATCCTCGACGAAACTATTGCGATACTGAATGATCATGTTGATGCTAAGGTATCGGTCGAAGGATATACTGATTCACTCGAAAGCGACGAGTATAATATGAAGCTGTCAGAAAAACGAGCTGGCTTTGTTTATGATAATCTTGTAAAAAAAGGAATTCCGAAAGAGCGTTTGGTTAAAACTTTTTATGGAAAAACCAAGCCTGTTGATGATAATATAACAGCGGAAGGCAGGGCTAAAAACCGAAGGGTAGAGATAAAATCAATTAAATAAAATATTTATAAATAGCTGATCAAGAGAATAGACTGGGTAAATCCAGTCGGTTTTTTCTCACTGAAAGTTTCATTTTCATGTCCAGATAAACCTGTTAAAACTGATCACTCATATTCCTGTCTTTTTGTAAATATTGTTGATTTTGTAATGATTTTCTTTTGAGGAACCAAGCAACAGGTATGACATTTTGCTTTCTTCTAAGTTTATTGTTTTATTTATCTGCAATGAGATATTCAGTACATTTTTTCTTTATTTTTGTAAGTATTATCAAATCTTGTACTTCATTTAACTTTACGACAATGAGAAACAACCAAATCAGAAAGGCTTTAATTGTTTTTTCAATTATTGCATTTAACCTAATCTCAATTTCAACCTGGGGCCAGGATAAACTGAATAACACGAAAATGATGAGCTATTTTTATCTCCAGCCCAATATGGGTGTGAGCCAGTATTTTGGAGATATTAACAAGCCAAATCTTACGAACAAGGAATTTCAGTTTGGCTACGGAGCTGTTTTAGGTTACCAGATTAGTCCTGTTTTTGGAGTCCGCGGTCAGTTTGTCAAAACCAAGCTTAAAGGTGAAAGAGAAGATCAGAATCTCAAGTTTAAATCTGACATATGGGACGCAGCACTGAATTTAACAATAAATATCAATGAAATATTTGCGGAATACAACGAAAAAAGATTTGTAAATTTCTACCTTTTTGGTGGTGCCGGATTTAATTCATTTAAGTCAACTCTTGAAAACCTAACTCCAAGTGCTGTCGTTGATTCGCATGCTAAGAGCCAAAATGAGTTTTTTGTTCCTGTAGGCGCCGGAGTTTCATTCCGTTTGAGTAAGAGTCTGGCTATAAATCTTGAATATGGCGATCATATCGTTTTCAATAGTGACGCTCTCGATTTTACCGATGGAAACAAGAGAAATGATCATTACAGTTATGCTTCTGCCGGGCTCCAGATAAAACTTGGACCTTTCGATAATGATGGCGATGGCATAAAAGACAAAAAAGACGCCTGCCCTGATGCTTATGGTAAAGTTGAACTTGCAGGTTGCCCTGATAAAGATAATGATGGTATAGCTGATAAAGACGATGCTTGTCCCGAAGTTGCCGGGAAAGCAGAATTTAAAGGTTGCCCGGATACGGATGGTGACGGTATAATAGATACACAGGATGCTTGCCCCGACGCTGCAGGTAAAGCAGAGTTTGGCGGATGCCCGGATAAAGATAATGACGGCATTGCCGATAAGGACGACAAATGTCCGGATGTGGCAGGTAAAAAAGAGTTTGCCGGTTGCCCTGATCGCGATGGTGATGGCATCATTGATAATGAAGATGCCTGCCCTGATGTAAGAGGCCTGGCCCAGTTTAAAGGATGCCCTGATACCGATGGGGATGGCATTCCTGATAACAAAGACAATTGCCCGGAAGTAGCCGGGGTAGCGGCCAATTACGGTTGTCCTGAAGACAAAGGCCCTCTGGCTGAAAAAACGGTATATTTCAACTCAGATGGAAGTGTAGTTATTGATATATATAACCTTGAGTTGAATGAAATTGCTGCTTTTATGAACGAACATCCTGAAGCGACAATTTTAGTAAGCGGGCATGCGGATAACCGAGAGTCAATAAACTATAACCTTCGCCTGTCTGAAAAACGTGCTGACTTTGTTATTAATTATCTGAAGAAAAAAGGAATGACTTCTGTGAAAATTGAAAAATCATTCTTTGGTAAGAGTAAACCGATTGCAGATAATAATACAAAAGAAGGCCGTGCTATTAATCGCAGGGTTGAAATAAAGATTATAAAATAAACTGTACTCTAATCTTATGAAAAAAGGCTGATAAATTTTATCGGCCTTTTTTGTTTAGGTCTATTTTATATTGGTTGCAACATAAGCATTGACTATTTGTTACATTTGTAATTATGTTTCATTTTTTGCTACAATAGTTTATGCTATTTACAAATCTGAAAGTTATGAAAATCAATCAGGTCATGAATGCTTTGATTGTTTGCTCAATTACAGTATTTAGCCTTATTGCGATTACAGTATCCGCTCAGAATATATTCAAAAATCCAATTCTGAAGAGCAATTTTTATATTCAGCCCAATGTTGGGTTCAGCCAGTATTATGGAGATTTAAACGGGAAAAAATTATGGAATCAACACCCCCGGTTTGCCTTTGGTATCGTGATGGGATATAAAATTAGTCCGGTATTCGGGTTTCGGGGACAATTTCTGAAAACTAATCTCTATAGTAAAAGAACGGACCAAAACGTGGTCTTCAGCTCCCGTTTATGGGATTGCGGTTTGAATCTCACAGTCAATATTAACGAAGTATTGGCAAAGTACATCCCGGATTTTAATGAAAAAAAATTGCTGAAATTTTATTTCTACTCCGGAGCCGGCATAAGTTCATTCAGGTCAAAACTAAATAATTTTGAATCAGGAGAACTTTTGGATAAACATAGCCATATACAGCATAAATTCTATCTTCCTATAGGAGCAGAGGCAGTATATAAGTTGAATAATAATTTTTCGGTTAACCTGGAATATGGTGATCATACTATATTTGGTGGAACAAAACTTGATTTTACGGATAAAGTTAAAAAAAATAACGATCATTACAGCTATACTTCGGCTGGTCTGCAGTTTCGGATTGCTGTAAAAGATACAGATAATGACGGGGTTACAGATAAATACGATTTGTGTCCCGGACTTTACGGGAAAACCGAACTCGCTGGTTGCCCCGATCATGACAATGATGGGATAGCTGACAAGGATGATCCTTGTCCGGATGTGGCAGGAGAACTTGAATTTAAAGGATGCCCTGACAAAGACGGAGACGGTATAATTGACAGGGAAGATGATTGTCCTAATGTAGCTGGATTGAAAGAACTCCATGGGTGTCCGGATAAAGATAAGGATGGTATTGCTGACATTTTTGACAAGTGTCCTGACTTGCCTGGTAAATCCGAATTTTCCGGATGTCCTGACCGGGATGGTGATGGAGTTATTGACAAGGATGACAAGTGTCCTGAAGTTAGCGGGAGAGCAGAATTTGCAGGTTGTCCTGATTCTGATGGTGACGGAATTATTGACAGCCAGGACAACTGCCCGATTGCGGCTGGTAAAAAGGAACTTGGGGGCTGTCCTGATCGTGACGGTGACGGAGTTACAGACAAAGATGATTTGTGCCCGGATATAAAGGGTCTTGTTGCTTTTTCAGGATGCCCGGATACGGATGGCGATGGAGTTCCTGATAACAAAGACAATTGCCCTAAGATTCCGGGAGTTATCTCCAATAACGGATGTCCTAGGTTGATTGCTCAGGAAAAGGAACCCGAGATTGCTTTTATGAAGATTGTTTATTTCGAGCCGGGCAGCACTGTAGTTATTCAAACCTACAGGAATACCATCATTCTGGATGATATTGCTGAATATATGAAAGAACATCCGAAATCATTACTTGTTATAACCGGATATGAAGATGCCAATGAAGCAGAATACAAGAACTTTCATCTATCCGAAAAACGCGTAAATTATGTGGTTGAATACCTGAAGCAAAAAGGAATAAGTCCAACAAAAATAAAGAAGGCGTACTTAGGTAAGAAGAATCCTGTTGCAGATAACAATACATCCGAAGGGCGTACCCAAAACCGGAGAGTAGAAATAAAGATTACAAAATAAATCGATTTCCCCATTCATTAAAAAAGCTGATAGTTAGGGCTTGCTGAAAAACAAAAATCAAATGTCTATGGATTTTCCCGGAGGGAATCAACACCAATAGCTAAATGATTTTGGAACATGGGATTGTCCGTAGGACATTAATATTCATTGTATTATGTTGATCCCCTGCCGGGGAATCGGGATTGGAGAAGTATTTTTTTTATTGATATTTTTCCCCTGACGGGGAAAATCAAATCGATAATGTGCATGGATTATGAAAAGAATGGTAAGATATCCTTGCATCGGTTATTGTGTGAATAGCAGACAAAGCATAGATAAACAGCTATTTAGCTATTTCCCGACAGACCCTAGTTAGATACTATCGGCCTTTTCGTTATTTTGCTTTCATGTATGCTGACCAAATGTAATTGATACCCATTCTCCCTTTTATTCCCCGCCCATTCACCCTTCGCCATGTCACCCCTCGTCACAAGTTCACACATACTAAATCTTCCTGTTAACTATCTGAATGCCATCTTACTAATATAGAATACATTGCGCTTATTGCTTTCAAGATAATTATTCCTGATGGTTTGGTAACCGGTTGCTATAAAGTAATCATCATACCAATGTTCGATTGTGCCCAGGTATTCATCATAAGGCTGATCGTTGGTGCGTTTTGGCACCAGGGTTGTATACGAAGTGTTTTCAACTATAGTACTTCCTTTTATAGTTTTAAAAGCGACTTTGTTATTGGCATTATAATAAAGTACAGTCTCATCGTTTTCGAACAGGCAGTTTAATTTCCGGTTCAGGTATTTGGTAATAATATCCCGCATCTCCATCCCATTATTCCACAACATATTACCACTGCTGTCAAATCCGGCTACAAAAGCGTGCGAATAACGAAAACCATCGAAAACCTGGTATGAAGTAGGAAATGCTCTGCCATAAAAATCATACGACATTTGGGTATTCGTATGATATTCGGGGGAGTATGCTTCGGAGGAAATTATAATCTGCCCGTCGTTTTCGGCTAATTCATGTGTAATAAGCCTGAGATTGAGGGTTTTGTCATTAAGGATGTCCGTATTGGTGGATTCAGTCTCGGAAGTTTTTTCTTTCTTTTTAAGTGGTCTCGCTTTTGCGCGCAGCGCATTGGGATCAGTAATATACTTGAATGCGTTGCTGAATCCACTGAAGTTATAATATTTTATTTTGTCAGCAACTCCATTGGTTACAGTTGCGGTAAAATAGCCATCCGACACAGGTGTTTTGTCTTCGTTCGCATCGTAGTCAGGCTGCCTTGAGAAGTATGGTGAATAATAATTGTAGTAATAACTATTATAATAATTGTCATAATAGTCATATTGCCTGCGGGTACTTGTTACATTAAATCCATATGTTCCGGCTACTACTCCGTTTCCTTCACCGCGGGGAATGAATTGTGCCGAGTTAAAATTCTTTTTCTCAACCTGTTCGGTAAAATCAAATGTTTTTACAAGTGTGCCAGGCAAATTGTACTGGTTTACAAATAAGTGGTTGCGGGTTGATGAATACTGGATTTTATATGTCGCAAAGATATACTGTAGGGCTGTATCAACGGATATATCAAGCAACAGAGCATCTTTTTCGGTTGTAATATCATAGTTGCTTTTTTCACCTGTTACCAGCGAGAATCCTATTATTCCTGGCTGGCTTTTCCTGCTGTTGAAGCCAATATAAGCTACATTATCCGATATTTCAAAGTCAACCACTTCAGCTTTATCCGGTATGCTTCCTCTGTGTTCGGTTATTACCTGTAGGCGGGGAATAATCATGAATACAAAAATATTGCCTTCTTTATTCTGTTTTGTATCATGAAAAAGCAAATAAATGGCTTCTTTTGTTGATATGCTTTTTAAGTACGTAACATCCTTATGAAGAGGAACCATTCTATGCCATTTTTCCTTAAGCTGATCATCAGTCATTGTAAACGACCAACTTATGCTGTCTTTACCGCTTCCGTTAACGGTTGGGAAAAAAATACAAATCCCATACTTTCCGGCTGCTACATAATTGAAAGGATCGCTCCCTGATGGCGCGGGTATTTCAAGACGCAAAGGCTCGCTTTTTTGGGCCCAAACATTTGATGCGGTAAATAACAGGAAAGCAATTACAAATAATTTTTTCATAGGAAAGATTTCACACACCAAAAATAACAATTAAGGCGGCACTATTATTTTATTAGATGAATAAAAACCCAAAACTGCCTTTCTGTTAAAGTGCCAACAAATCAAAACAGAATATAATCGACTCAGATACAGGTTGTTTATGTGTTGTGAATATTCAGATGGAATGTGCTTAATCAATAACCCTTGAGCAATGAATATTTAATAGAAGTTTAAATTCTGATAGGTCTGATATTTGGAAAGAATGCTCCCAGTGCTGAATTCTTCCCTGTGTATACTATTTGTTAATCCCTTCAAGCCATTTTTGTATTTTAAAATAGTTCTCTGATACCATCTTAATCAGATACAAACTCTGTTCGCGATAATAGTGCTCAATGATGTAATTTATTAATTGGTCAACTCTGCCAGGCTGTTCTATCTTTTTTCTGAGTTCATACAGGGCTTCATTTGGTACAAACTGTTTCTTCCTTCTGAAAATAAAGTTTTTAAACCTTGTGAATAAACCGGGTTTCTGAGACAACTGCTTTCTCAAGGCTGTTTTAGCTCGTGTACTTTCGTTTATAAAATAGATCATATCGAGCATCGCAAGCTTTTCAGTTTCTTCATCCTCGCTGATTAAATCAGGCATTAATTTTTCCATGATCTGGTATTTAACACGGATAATGTTTTTGTATTTTGCGCTGCCTTCAATAATGGCAGCAATAAAATCGGACCAGAATTTCGTTTGAACAATACTTGGTAAAAACAGCGCATTCCCCAAAGGCGAAAATAAAGCAGCAAATGGCCATGCAATTATACTCCGGAAGAAGTTGTTCCTTGTTGTAACTTTATCAAATCCTCGTATATAATTGTGTGTCGCCAGGTATATTCCATTCGAAATGTTGAGGAAAAAGAATTTGACCGTTTCGAATTGAAAGCCTTCATGCGGCCCTGTCCACACAATATCGAAACGGGCTTTTACAAATCCCAGTATAGGTACCGAAAAGCCTGTCCAGAAAAGAGAATGCGCGAAATTGGTCCAGTTGATATCCTGCGAATGCCATTCTTTCGGTCTGAATCCGTTACCGGAAATCACATCAACAAACATATTACGTGAGCCGGTAATAGCAAGCCAAAGTAATGCATACTCATATCCGACGATGAGGTAAGCAGGAATAAAACCAATCAAAATAAAAATAGAATTTTTAATTGCCGGATTGAGGTATTCCCAGGCACGTAATGGACTAATTAGTTTTTCTATTTTTTCGTCTCCCAACATATTTTGTTTGCCGGCATCGAGTTTTCCCAGGCAGATAATTTTAGGCTTCTCTTTTTTCTTCAGGGGAGTCTTGGGTATTCTTGCCAGCTTATATATTAATTCCGAGATTTCAGTTGGCAAAGTATAATGGCGTTTTTCAAAATATTTTCTCTGATGTTTGGGCAAACGGCTTTCTAAAATGAAACCCATTCCTGGTGCCAGTGTTGACCGTCCTGCCGCATCACTTCCTATTGCTGGAATAAGTGTGTTTTGTTTAAAATATGTTAATGCGGTTAAAAGTTTTTCCTGATTAAATGTTAAGTTATTGGAATTAAAAAAACGAATTATTTCAACCTGATTTCCCTCGTTCAATAACTTTATAAAATCCGCAAAAAGCACAAAATCAGATTCTTTAGTATCAATAGTCCCATATATATTATAAATCTCGGTAAACGACAGCATCGCGTGGTTTTCGAGAATTTTATCTATGGCCGCCTGTAAACCATGCTCAAGGGGTTGAATGAATTTGATGTTCCCACCGGCTTTTTTTGCAAGGTTGTAGATGTCTTCAAGACTGCTTACCGCAGTTTCGGCAACTAAAGATTCGTTTCCGGCAAAATACTCCATCCTGATATTTTCCGGTTCCAGGTTCCGGTATTGTGTGCGAATGGAAATGAATCGTTTTTGAATGGTTTCAATTTCGCGTATACTGAACTTTTCAGGTGAATTTTCCGTCTGGATTTTTAGCGCTGTGATTTGTAATGCTCTTTTCTCAAGCACCGTTTTGAGCTTTGGATAAAGGAACTCCCCTAATTGACGCCGCGAATAAATTTTAGTGCCAGAAGTATTTTCTTCATTATTTACGGAAAGTGGCTCGAGGTAGTAAATAGAAACGGGCAAATATCCTTCGTTGATTTTTGGAAGATGCACTTTGTTAAAGTCATCAATCAGTTGTTCAATGTTTTTCTCCCGTTTTTTTTCGTTTTCTTCAAGTTCATGAAGAAACTCCTTAAAGTCGTCAGTTTTTTGTTTCAGAAATTTTTTGAACCGCCCTTTTTTACTCGAAAAATTTGGCAGAATATACATGTAATGGAAACGCATTCCATTAGTTAATGCGCTGAATTCAAGTGCTATATTTACTTTAATTCCCAGTATACGGCCCGCTTCGAGAACTTCTTTTACTGCTTCTTCCCGATCGAGATTATTATACGCGATGGTAAGCTCAGAAATGCCTTTTATAAATGCGTCGATGATAAGCTGTATAGGCGATTTTCGTCCATACGAAGTGCTGTCGTGAACATGAAAATCCCAGCCCATTTTCAGATCTTTGAGCTCTTCACCCGTTTCAGGAACTTCAATAATATCGAGTTTTTTCAGAAAATTCCGGATGGCCCGCGGATGCCCGTACGAAGAAACTGTAAAATCGCGCATCAATTCAAGTTGCACTCGTTTGTTATCGCGGTTTTTAACAACTTCTTTCATCAGCGCAAGCTGAACTCTTGCCGCATTTAACGGCATTTTTAGCGAACGCGAATACATTATATGTTCAGCTAACAGGCTTAAAGCGTGAACTCTTTCGTTGTAGTTTGCTGATTCAAGGCATTTGGTGATTCTTAAGTAGGTTTCAACAATGGTTGTCCTTCTTTTCTTGAATTCCTTAATGAATCCCCTGGGATGTGAATTCGGGAATTCACTTATTATCTCGGGCAGATCGATACTTTGATTTATCCGGCTGCGCAATTTTCTGAGATTTGTAGCAAAACTCAGAAAATTGACAATATCGTTATATGTTTTTACCAGCATTTTATGTCGCTATTTTAAAATTGTCCGATAAGCAACCTTATCAGCTTCTTTTCCTGCAACCATTTTTTATGATTTCCAACTGAAATACTCAGTTTCGAAGAATGGCTATATCAGCTAGAAAATGCCAAATACTCCATTTGGTGTAATTCCTAATACTTTAAACCAGGTTTCACCAGCAATTATTATTATCAGCCAGGCTGTTACCATCATGGTAAATCCATACTTAAATGTATCTGTTATGCTGTAATGATCGGTTTCGTATAATAATGCCGCAGGTTTGCTGTTGAACGGAAGAACATACACATGCTCAATCATAAAAGCTACAGGAAGCGCCAGGCTTAGTATGCTTAAATTGAATCGTCCGGCCACACCTATAGCAATTGGTACAAATATCATGGCCCGCATCGTTTTTGATTCAAATAACAAAGCGCTGAAAACCATTACTCCGGTTAATAATAAATAAAGCACCCAAAAAGGAGTATCATTCCCGATTCCGATATGATCGAAAAAGGCGTTTACGCTTATCGAAGGAAGATCCGTGGCTGCAAATCCTGCACCCAGGGCATAGGCCCCGGCCGAAAACAACATCAAGTGCCACGGGATATCAACTTCGTTCCACTGGATTATTCCAATACGGGGAAGCAGGGCAATGATGGCTCCAACAAACGCGACTGCGGTCGGGCTGATGCCATGTAATTTGTCTGTTGACCAGAATGCTAGAATTAAAAGAAAGATTACAACCGATTTTTTTTCCTGGAAACTAACTTTGCCAAGTTTGATATATTCACTTCTTAGTCGTTCAATGCCACCTTCAATCTGTGGCAATCGTTCTGCAGGAGTAAGCGGAAAGAAAACTCGCATGGCAAACCAATAGCCAATCAGCATCATGATCAGCATCATCGGGAACATGGCCATCATCCAGTCGCTGAAAAATACATTTCCGCCTATGGCACCGCCAATAATAGCAGCAGCCAGCAAATTGGCACCTGAACCGGTTAAAAATCCGCTGGCGCCAATGTTGATATATAACAGATTTTGCAGAACAACACTTCGTCCGAAATTATTGCGCTGATCGCCTCCGCGGGCTCCGTAAATGGCTGCAATTACCATAAAAATGGGTAATAGTATGGCCGCTTTTGCAGTTGTAGCCGAAATAAATGCGGATAATACAATGTTAATAACCATGAAACTCAGGAAAATGCTACCTGCATTTTTTCCGAATTTCAGGATAAACCATAAGGCAAAACGTTTTGCGACCCCGGTTGCTACTAACATACTGGCCAATACAAACGACATGATATTGAGCCACATTACAGGATTACCCAGTTCAGCGTAAGCTTTTTTCTCAGGCAGAACCCCGGTAAGAACCAGCGTAACAATGAGTATAAGTGAAGTAAGATAATTAGGTAGCGATTCTGTTATCCAGAGAATGAGTCCAGCTACAAAGATTCCAAGTAGTATGGCATTGCTTCTTGAAAATGCCTCAGGCCCTATTTTTTCAAATACCTTTTTAGCTTCTTCAGTAAGATGCGTTGGATCAATCTGTTGCAGGAACGACAATTTCAGCACAAATCCCAATAAAATGAAAGAAATAATTGCTAAAGGAGGGCCGATATAAGTCAGCCATCTTTCGAAATTTCCTTTTTTGCGCTTCGGAAGCTTTTCGATACGGTAGTTATGCATATCCAAAATATCGAAGGCAGTATCTTCAGGGATCTTTTTATAGGGCTCTGTCATTTTACTAATTCTGTTAATTTATAATCTCGTTACAGGGAAATGAAACTGACCTGTCCTGAACCATATATTCTACAGTTCAGGCAGGTGTTATCACTCTACGGCTAGTATTATTGCCATTTTGTGTAGGGATGTTTCATAAGCATTGAATTGTAATACTTTACATCGCCAGTTACTTCTTCTCCGAGCCAGGCAGGTTTTACAAATTCTTCAGCTTCGGCACTTAATTCTACTTCAGCTACTGTTAATCCCTGGTTTTCGCCATAAAATTCATCCACTTCAAAAGTATGAATTCCTGATTTCACCTGGTAACGGGTTTTATCTATTACCCCGGGCTCACAAATCTGTAAAAGTGATTCAACCTCATGGACCGGTATTTCTTTTTCCCACTCATACCGGCTGGCACCAGATGCATTCCCGATTCCTTTTATCGTGATAAATCCTTTGTCTCCTTTAATCCTGACGCGAACTGTCCGTTCGGGAACGGAGCATAAATAGCCTTGTGTTATCCGTGTTTCTTTATGTACTTCCTGCTTAAAATCGCCTTTAACCAGGAACTTGCGTTCTATTTCTTGTGCCATTTTGTCTGTTTTTAAAATGAAATGAATTTTAATTTGCCAAAGGTTTGTTAATCATACCAATAACGCGTTTTATAGCCTGTAAATAGTTGATGTTTTCAATACCTTCGAGGCCAATATCTCTGACTGTTTTTTTGATATCCTCTACTTCCGTCGATTCGGAGTTTATGGTCATAACTCTTGCGCCATTGATCAATACTTCGCCGTATTCGCAGATGGTATTGTTTACCATGTAGCCGAAGCGTTGTTTGTGCACTTTAACTGCAGCCAGATCAGGGTGTGAATTAATGATATCCATGAACTCTTCAAATGTATAGACATCTTTGGTGAGTTCCGGCATCTGAACCTGGAACGCCGGGAAAACCTCGTTTTTCAATACAGAAGCCTGGATCGGGAATTCACCTTTCATCAGCGGATTCCATTGCTCAAGACCATCAACGGTTTGGACATAGGTTTTAATATCCATTTTCCCGTCACGAACTTTTGTATTGTTAATATCATTTGTGCGTGAAAGGATATAAATTTCATCTGAATATCTTTCCCATACTTTTTCGGGAATTGGCATGGATAAACGGGCCATGCGTTTGGCTGCTGCTTCAAAATTCTGTCCGAACGAGCGGAACTCAAACCTTGGTTTGGATATTTCACCTATTTGTAATTCGTCTTTTGCCATGATATTGGTATTTATTTATTGTTGATGTTAAATAAGTAGAGTCGTGCTTCAGTATCGCTTATCACATATAAATCATTGTTGTCGGGATTAAACGCAATTCCTTCAGGGTTTGATACGGGTATTCGGTAGCTTTCGATTAATTCACCTTTTATTGTACATTTTGTTACGCTGGCCGATTCGTCGCTCACTATCCAGAGTTGCTGGTTTTCATTGTCAACACATATTCCGGAATAATCACTGGCAAACGATAAGGGGTAGCTTTTTAATACATTTAAGTATTCATCAGTTTCAATCAGCAAACCAGGATTCGTTTCGTTGAGTATGTAGAAATGTTTATTGAAGGTGGCGAACGAAATCCCCTCAAGTCCCTGGTTTTCATCATTTATATCAACGGGTATTGCCTTTTCGCCAACCTGATTTCCCTGTAAATCGAGTTTGATTATTTTACGCAAGCGTTCTTCGGCAACATATAAAAACTGGTTTCCATCGTAACATACACCTTCCAAATCGCTTCCGGAGTATGAAAGCTCCGAAAGTACCTTGCCTTTTGTGGTTATTTTATACACTTTTGCCGTACGGTCGCTTACGGTGTATAAAATATCAGCTGATGATCCAAAACTTAAATCCGATGTTTCAGGAATATTGACACTGTATACCGCCAAAGGGCTTAGCAAAGTCAGAGTGTCGCTTTTTTGTTTCGAACAAGCATACAGGATAAATAGAATGGAAAATGCTGACAGAGTAAGCTTTATGGAAGCAAAACCGCAATAAGGTTTAGCTGATTGCGATTTTGCTTTTTTATAGATCATCTCAAGGCGACTCAAATTAAATTAGTTGTTAGCTGCGCCTTTTGTAAAAGCAGTTCTGATCAACCATTCGCCTGTAGCATTAGGAACACGGGCATAACTGCCGTTTAGAGCATGGCCTCCAATCAGATTGGTGGATGTTTTTTCAAAACTGCTGAAAACCACCTTCTGTGGACTTGTTAACTCCAGTTTTACATTTTTTGTATTGGAAATGCCTGCGGTAAGTCCCACTACAGGAGCTACAACCTTTGAAGTTACAACAAAATATGAATTGGCAGCAATAATAGTCCCTGCAGGAGTTGTATAAATTGTAGCCAAACCGTCTTTTACCAGATAAACATTGCTCATATCAACATCAGCATTGGAAGAATTGAAGATCTCAATCCAGTCATCATCAGGATCCTGTAGTCCACATACCTCATTTAATATTAATGCTGCATAATTTGGCAATGGAGCAACAGTAATAAACGGCCAAGTGCTTGCAACATCGTGGTTAAATGGACTTATTACTACTCCATCCACAACTGTTTCAACAGGGAAATATGTTCTTAAACCGGAATTATCTTCAGCTCTCAGATAGTAACTGATCTTAGTTAAATTGGCTTGACCTGGTATAGTGCCTGTAAAAGTTACATTATCGGTCGTGGTAAGTGTTATCGAAATTTTAGTATCGGCAAGAGCATCATTTAAGGCATAGTATAATTTCACTTCCTTAACACCTGTTTTATCACTTACTTTTACCGTAAAATCAATAGCTTGTCCATCGGAAGGACTTAAACTGGAAGGTGTTACGGATATAAATTGAGGTGGTCCATCAGCTACTGTAAAGGTTAAAGGCGTAGTTGGTGCAGTAGTCGGAAAATATGATTTTTTCCCTGTTTCATCAGTAGCTACAACATAGTATTTTACGGTTGTACCGGCTGTCATTACAGGGAATTTGTATTTGTATATTCCACCACCGATAGGAGCCATTTCAGTGATTCTAACATCAGTTCCGGCTTCAGTGTATATTTTCACATCCCTTATTCCTCCGGCATCAGAGGCTGTTACTGTATAGTCAAAGCTGCTGTTGTCATTAACATTTTCGATAATACTGGCAATAAGAAGTGGCGGTTCGTTAGTGTTGCTGTTTTCTGCTCCTTGAGTTGTATTTGCATTTGCAAATACATCACCACCATCAGGAATCCTGGCATATGAAATACCCAAAGGCATTGCCGGTACATCAACCTGGTCAACAATTGCAGTAGTTGCATCAACCAGGAAAACGGATTCGCCACCTGAAGATATTCCAAAAGCGGCGTAATGTACAGCATCTGATCCTGCCAATGCAACATCACATACAATGACAAAGTATCCTTTAGCGGCAATTTTTGTACCGGCTGGAATGGTATAAATGGCTGCGGGTTTATCGTAAACTCCAAATCCGCTGATATCAACTTCTGCATCTCCCGGATTGTATATCTCCATCCAGTCAGGATTTGGGTCCCCGTTGTTTGAAGCAACTTCGTTTATCACCAGCTTAATATCGGATACTGGCGCAGTATCATTAACGTATACATCATCTTTCACGCAGCTTGACAGGAATATCAATAGGGATGAAAGGACTGATAAAAATATTTTTGTTTTCATTTATCGTGATTTTAGATGTTATAATTTTTAGAAATCAATTTCAATTCTTGCCTGGATCATTCCATAGTCATCGCCACCTTTACCGGCAGCTTCAGTAACTTTCGTATAATCAGTTGTTAATTCCCCGTCTATGTCAGTACCAACAAAGAGCTTTCCTTTGCCACTGGCGTACCTGTCGTGATCGATGTAGGAATAATTGAGCATAAATTTCACATTTGGATTCACATGGTAGGTAATACCGGCTGTATACCCGTTTGCACTTCCGCCCATAATTTCTGCTTTTGTATCATTCAGGTTAATGTAGTCATAGCGTAAGGCTATTTCAATATCACCCCATTCCTTGCCTCTTGTAACCTGGCTGAATTCACCTTCTTCGATATTATAATTATACTTGCCTCCGAATACCAGATACGAGACTGAAGCAAATAATCCGCTGGCCTGGTAGTTTTCAAAACCTTCTTTCCTGTTTACTTTTGTAAGCAGATATTCACTTGCAAATTTGATGTTTTTATAACTGGCTGCTAATTCGCCCCCAAGTAAAATATTGGATTCTACATTTGGAATATCATCCGTATCAAGAAATTTTTTGCGACTGATGTTTGTCATGTCTCTTAAAGAAACACGATAGGTATTGGGGAATTCCCAGCTTGTTTTTGGCGTACGGTACGAAGCTGAAACTCCCAAATGTACAAGTTTGTTGTCTTTGTTAATAGGGCGAAAAACAGCTTTTCCTGTCAACGAATACCCTTCATCGGTGCCGCTGGCTTTGTTAATGTCCTGAGAATATGTTGTAACTTCCAGATTTTCAACGTCATTAAAATGTACTCCTCCCACTACCAGATACCTGGTATCCCATTTCGAGAAATTTATTCCCATTTGGCGGGCCGGGGCGAACTCTGTCATAAATGGTTCCTCAATAAAAGTCTGATACCTTGATGTGGTGGTTGTTTCCATCGAAATCGGTTCCTTAAAATAACCAGCTTTAAAATAATATTTGTGTATATCTGATCTGTAGCCAATAAAAGCATCTTTCACATCCAACTGCCCGCCGGCAAAGTTTAAATCTACTTCGCCTGTCCAATGTTTGTAGAGTAAAGTTTTCATTGCAAATCGTAAGCGGCGGATGGTAAGTCCATCTCCAAGTGCATTCATTGTATTCTTGTCGAAATAATGAGCTCCATCAAAGTTTACTCTTAAGTCGAACCAGGTTTTTACATTCTGGTCCTTTGATTCAAATACCAGAATTCCATTCCTGTTTTCGGCAGTAAGTGCAATACGATGCACTTTCTGTCCATACGCGTCATACCTGGTAGTGTCACTTTCTTGTCCATTAACCAGTTTACTCCCAATTATTGAGGTAAACAGGAGCAAGGCCACTAAACTTCGTTTAATTGTTTTCATACATAAAAGGATTAGATTTATAGGTTATTTATAAAATTGTTGAGTGTTTTGTCTTTATCCAAATTCATTTTTTTCTTTAATCTGTACCTGGCAACTTCAACACTTTTAGGTGAAATGTTTAATAAAGTTGATATTTCTTTTGTGGAAAGGTTAAGTCGTAATAAACCGGCAAGTCGCTTCTCAAGGTTGGTAAGATCCGGAAAACTGGTTTTCAGCTTCAGATGGAAGTCTTTATGGATTTCTTCAATCTGCAGGTAAAACTCCTTTTTCTCCTGGGGGAACGACATTTTTTGTTTTATAATCAGTGATAATTTAGTCAGTCGATGTATCCGTTCTTCATTATCGGTAGTTTTTATTGCATCATTGATCCCTGAGGAAATTTTTTCTAGAAACGAAATTTGTTCACTGATATTCAGTGCGATATCCATAAACTCTTTCCGTTTGGCCTGCAATTTCAGATTTAATGATTCATTTTCAATGGCAAACGTTCTCATCTCAAGTTCATTCATGGCTTTTTCTGACTGAAACAGTTGATTCTGTTGTAACAGTATATCTTTTTCTGCTTTTAACCGTAATTTCTGTTGCCTGAAAAACAGGTATATAAGTGTCAGAATCATAATGGATGAAAGGAATAGGATACCGGGCAAAACCATATTTAATTTAGGCGTATGATAGGCCAGATTTTGAATTTCAGGTTGTTTAATAACAGTTTGTAAATTTTCGTGGCTGACAGGAAATTGAAAAACAGTATGAATAATAAATAGGATGAAATAGGTTAACAAGCCGGCTCCAATCGGAGCTGTAATCCAGCCTAACCCAATACCAGCAAGAGTTTTAGCCTCGATTTCCCGTGCTCCTTTAACAAATCCAATTCCAATAACAGCCCCTAGTGCAATTTGAGTGCTCGATACAGGTACCAAAGGGAAGGATGGCAAACCTGATGAACTTAGCAGATTGGAAAGCCATGATGAAGAAAATAAAAATAAAACCACGGCTTGTGCAGCCAAAACAACAACTGTTGTTTCCGGGGCAAGGGACAGTATTCCATTGCCTTTGTCGCTGACAGACTGCCAGTTATAGGAATAGACTCCAATCACAATTGAAATTCCACCGATGAGAAATAAAATTTGAATTCCACCGATTGAGAAGAATCCAAAATCAATATACATATCAGGGGAAAGGTTTAAAAATATACCAACTACGTTTCCTATATTATTGGCTCCGAGTCCAAATGCGGCAAAAGCTATTGCAAAAATCATTGCAATCCTGAGATAGGAGTTAAGTTTAATCAAATGGATCCTTGAGCGTTTTAAAAACCAGCGCATGGATATAAAAAACAAGATACCTACAATCATCCCAATAATTGGAGCGAAGATCCAGGACAAAATAAATTTGGAGAGCAGGTTCCAATCAGTTGTTGCGTGAATAAATATGCTCCATCCCATCATGCCTCCAACTATTGCCTGGCTGGTTGATACCGGAAGTTTAATTTTTATCATTATTAATACAACCAGAGCCGCGCAAAGTGCAACCGAAAACGCTATTACGGGTTCTGAAATATTGCCAAGACTGTGTATCGTCTGGGTTGTTCCCTCACCCTGAAATACGGCTCCCAGTATTATGAACAGGCTGGCAATGAAGGCTGCCGTTTTGAAATTCAACATTTTCAAATTCACCGTTGACCCAAACACATTCACGCTGTCATTTGTACCTAAAAGCGATCCCAGGTACAAGCCACTTACAATATATAAAAGAGCGAAAGTCATTGTGTGTTAAATTGCTCGTTTTAATGCCATTATTGAAAGCAGGTCGGCCGCGTTTTTTGCTACATCCGATAATATTTCAATATGAAGTGTAAAATATCTTAAATGGAATTTTTCACTTAATTTTAATTGGGGTATGGTTTGAAAAACTCTTCTTTTGATTGAACTGGCAAGCTTATCTGTTTCTTTTTCATAGAGATAAACCCTGTGAAGTTTCTCTTTTACGGAGTCTGGGTTTACAAAATAATCTCGTGCAGCAGGAATTAAGGAGTCAATTGCTAATACTGATAATTCTGTCAGCTTTATCAAATCCTGGTTTAACTCACTAGGTATAAAAGGAACTTCGACATCAAATTCAAATAGGTTGGTTTTAGCTAAATCGATAATGTTGTTTAACTCTTCGAGAAGGTTTAAAATGTCTCCTCTGAGCTGGGGCATTAGCGATTGGGTATACAATATATTTTCAATCTCTCTTTTTTTTATGTCAGCCTCGGATGACAGATTGGATAGGGTTTTAAGATTATCCTGGAAATTCTCGTGGTTGCCCTGTAAATAATTTTTAACCCCATCTTTAAAAATCAGGCTGCCTTGATCTATCAGACTAAGAAATTGCTCAATTATATCTATTGACTTTTTAGCGTGTTTGAAATTGAACATATCCTTAGCTAGATTTAAATAGAGAGCTAAATTACATTTATTTTATCATACTGTTTTAGTGTTATAGTGTGAGATTATAGATCCTTATTGGTTGTGTAGTGCATGAAATACAGATAACAAATTGATATATAATTTAATAAGTATTAAATGATGTGTGCTTTAGCCTGTTTGATTTTTAAAATGAAGTGTATATGTAGTGTAATTTCTAATAGTAAAAATAATCATGTTGGGTAAATGAATGTGTGTAACTGTATTGATTTATTGTTTAAGTTTCCGTTTTTACGCCTAGTATCCGATAAATTACTAAGGTGCACTTCCGCAATTGACTTGGTAAGGCTAGAGGAGAAGTTGGGAGAATACTATTGAATAAAGGAGTGTAAAATTGATTGCGGTTGTTTTACGGAAACTGTTTTTTAACAGCTTTAATATAAGGTAGTTGTGCTTTTATATTGTGTTGGTTTGAGTTATGGATTGAGAACTATACACAGAAAAAATCGAAATATATAATGCCAATTGTACTTATTTTATTTTAGACACTATCGAAAATATGAATTGTTACCATCAAATAATCTACTCAGAAGCTATACTCAAATTGTTCAAATGTCAGGTTTTAAATTACCATATTTAGCCAGTTCCATAGCAATTTTAGTTATTGTTGTTTATCTTAAAAAGACAAACTGCTGATCCTTTCATCACGTGAAGAAAGGATCAGCAGTTCGAAAATAATAAGGATTGTGTTAGGTTTTACCTGACTACAACTTTTTGCGTTTGTGTTTTCCTGCTGGTTTTATTCTGCATTTTTACCATGTAAATACCTTTTGGCAGATCAGATAAATCAACTGAAGTAATACCCTGCTTAGCTTGCATTGACTTTACAGGTTTTCCTGTTGCGGATAATACTGTGATTTCAAGCTGCTCATTTACAGGATTCGAAATGTACAGATTGTCACTGGTTGGATTAGGATAAACAGAAATTCCGCTCTGCAATTTAGGTGCAACCGCGGTATGTAAAACGCAGCCACTGCCGGGTGTAGCCAATATTGTAGTTGACTGAAGCGTTATGAATTCGTCAAGCGAAGCAGACCAACTGCTTGCCAGGCTGTTATCCAGATTAGGATCACAAAGAGTAAGTGACGAGCCTCCTCCGTTAGGGCTTGTAGGCCATGGGGCTACACAGTCGTATTTAACCGAATCAATCAGCTGTCCGTTTGAATGAAAAAGTTTTACTTCGTCAGCTTTTCCAAAATTGAATTTTATGCTAACAAAATCAGGTACAAATGGGAAAAGTTCCGGCTTACCATCATCACTGGTTTCAATAGTGTAATATTCACCTGGAGCTAGTACGGCACCGGCCGGAAGAACAATCGGATCAGCTTTATGAAGTGCATCGGAATCCAGTATATAAAAACCTCCCATGTCAACAGAAGTTGTGCCATTGTTGTATAGTTCTACCCATTCCTGTTTGGCAGAAACATCCGGTGAAGTATACATGATTTCAGTAATAACAAGTGCTGGAGTTACAAAAGGTTTTTCAGTGATTGAAAACGCTGCAGCGCTTTCACCTATAGGATCTCCATCAACAGCATCGGATATCATAACCTTAAAATCTGAAGCAACTGCAAGTGATTCAGGGATATCCCAGGTATAACTGCCTGTATTAGCTACTGAAGCAACAATTACCGATGGATTTGAACCTGTTAGTTCTATTTTAACATCTCCTGTAAAATTAGTAGTTGTCCAGGTAATGTTTTGGGTTGAACCTTGTACATAGGATTCTCCTCCAACAGGTGAAGTAACTGTAACTGCGGTTGGTATTATCATATCTGACCACGAACGGGCTGTGATTTGCATTTGGGTGTTGTACTGTCCAACCAGAACGATTGATGAAATCAGGCCAACTGGTGCCTGGCCGCCAATATAGTCAGATTCCGCAAAAACAGTTCTAAATGCGATCGCAAGACTATCGTATCCATCAATGGCGTAAGTAAGCGATTTAACAAATGTCCGAGGCGTTTTAAATGAAAAATTTTCAATTTTAATCAGTTTGCATTGATCAGCAGAAGTCAGACTTGAAAGAGTGCGAACTTCAGGAAGTATTTCAATTCCGGTAGCAGGCTCACCTGTAATAGCTGTAGGAGTAAACTCGATAAGGCCACCATATAAAACAATCTTACCAACTACATTGGTAATCCCGTCACCAATAGCATAGGTTCCGGTAATAAATCCTGGCGCAGTTGTATTGTCATCTATTAACACAGCTGCCGTTGCATCCTGAATATATTTCTGGTTGCGTGTTGTTCTTGCAAAAGTAACAGTGGCAATACCGGTATATTTAACAAATGCTCCTGTGGGCTGAGCTCTTAATGCCAAAAGGTCGTTAACAACAGCAATTACAGTGAAAACGCTGCTTTCGGAAGTAACCAATGCGTTGGCAACATCTGTAACACGTATTTTATAAGCTGCAGAATATTGGGCATCTGCAGGAATAGTAAATGTTTCGGTACCATCCGATGGAGTTGTTGCAAACAATTCATTCCATATGTTTTCGCTGGGTATCCATGCTTCTATTTTTACATCAGTAACATTGGATGAAGTCCATGTTATTGTAACGTCATCTCCTGCATAATAGGGTGCGGTTTCAGTAATGGCTACATCTGAAATGGAAGCTGCACTTGATGCAATTGTTGTGAAAGTCATGCTTGATACTTCAGTAGCATTATTGGCAGCATCTTCAACAGGTGAGATAGCGGCATAATAAACCTGGCTGTTTTTAAAATCAGCAGCAGGTGTAACGGTAATTATTTTTTTATCAGCATCAATAGATGCGGTAAAAGCCACATCAGCACCAGCAGCATCGGTTTCTTTTAAAGTAAGCAATGCAGCTACATTGGCATCAATAATTTCAGAATCATCAATATTGCGGATAGCTTCGTCAAAAGTTAAAACTATTGGCGCGTTTATAGCTACATCAATATCTCCATCAGTAGGAATAGCTGTGAATGAAGGTGCTGTTACATCTGCAACTGCTGACGCAGGCGTAACATCAGCCCAGCTTGTTCCGATTCTAAGTTCATCCATTTCCATAGTTGGAGTTTCTGTATCGCTATCCTGGCGGATAAATACCTGATAAATACCAGTTAAATCAGTTCCTGTCAGGTTTGTTGCGGTTGCTGAAGCGGCAGGCGCTGTTGCTCCTCCAAAAGTTGATGAACTTGGATTAACCCAGATATTTACAATATCATTGCCAGTGTTAGTTACAAATTCATAAGAAACAACGACAAATACTGTACTATTCAGTGTTTGTGTTCCACTAGCCCAAACCATATTTACGGAAGTAGATGTTTTCGGATTTATTCCGATTTTGTATCCTGTACCATCGAGACCGGTCCAAACAGTGGCTCCAAACGTAGTCGTATTTTGTCCAAAACCTGTAAAATATCCTCCGGTTGCGTTCAGACTGCCTAAATTAGTTACATTCATCATAAATGAATAAAAGACAGTGCCTGAAGTCTGAGTAACGACAGCTTTTGCAACGTCAGTACCTACTCCTGCAAACGTAATTTTATTTCCAGTTGAGGCTGATAATCCATCTGTTGAAAGATTTCCATTCGCAATTAATATGTCATCTGAACTTGCACTATTAACAGAGTAACCGGTTTGAATTGTTAACGCTTGAGTAACGGTATAATCGAAACCGTCATAATGAGGTAAAGATACTTGCGCGCTCACCATTCTCACACTTAAAAGTGCAAAAAGGCTGAATGCAATAAATTTAAAAAGTAAAGTTTTTTTCATGATGATTAGATTTTAATGATTTTTAATTGGGGGTACAAATATTATCTTTTTTTTAATTGAAAATCATATTGTTCATTAATAAATTAATATTATAGCCGAATTGGATGAAGTGAATAAAAAAGAGGCTGTAGCTTTTAAAAAGATACAGCCTCTGAGATATAATGAGGAATGATTATTTTACCTCTTCAAAGTCTACGTCAGTAACTTCCTGATCGGAAGGTTTAGACTGATCGGGACCTGGTTGGCTTTGTTGTTCAGCACCTGGTTGACCTGCTTCCTGAGTATTTTTATACATTTCTTCACTTGCAGCCTGCCATACACTGTTTAATTCGGCCATCGAACTGTCAATTCCGGCAATATCACGATTTTTGTGTGCTTCACGAAGTTTGTTCAGTGCCTGCTCAATGGGTTCTTTTTTATCAGCCGGAAGTTTATCGCCAAATTCTTTCAACTGGCGTTCTGTCTGAAAGATCAATGAATCAGCCGTGTTTATTTTGTCTATTTCTTCTTTGGCTTTACGGTCTGCTTCAGCGTTAACCTCAGCCTCTTCTCTCATTCGTTTGATGTCAGCGTCGGTAAGTCCCGAAGATGCTTCGATACGGATCTGCTGTGATTTACCTGTTCCTTTATCCTTAGCTGAAACATGAAGAATTCCGTTGGCATCAATATCGAAAGTAACTTCAACCTGTGGGATACCACGCATTGCCGGTGGAATGCCATCAAGATGGAAACGGCCAAGACTCTTATTTCCTGTTGCCATCGGGCGCTCGCCCTGCAAAATATGAATCTCAACCGAAGGCTGATTATCTGATGCTGTACTGAAGGTTTCCGATTTACGGGTAGGTATGGTTGTATTCGATTCAATAAGTTTAGTCATTACACCGCCTAACGTTTCGATACCTAATGAAAGTGGGGTAACATCAAGCAATAACACATCTTTTACTTCACCTGAAAGTACACCGCCCTGTATAGCAGCGCCAATAGCAACTACTTCGTCAGGATTTACTCCTTTTGAAGGCGTTTTGCCAAAGAAATCTTCAACCGCTTTCTGAATTACAGGTACACGTGTTGATCCACCAACCAGGATTACTTCATCAATGTCGGCATTGGTGAGACCAGCATCGCGCATGGCATTGCGGCAAGGTTCAATCGTATCGCGAACCAAGTCATCAATAAGTTGTTCAAACTTTGCTCTGGTCAAGGTCCGTACTAAATGCTTCGGCATTCCATCAACCGGCATAATATAAGGAAGGTTTATTTCAGTGGATGTTGAACTTGAAAGTTCAATTTTGGCTTTTTCAGCAGCTTCTTTTAATCGCTGCATTGCCATTGCATCTTTGTGAAGATCAATACCTTCATCTTTTTTGAATTCGTCAGCTAACCAGTCAATAATACGGTGATCAAAATCATCACCCCCCAGGTGTGTATTTCCATTGGTTGATTTTACTTCGAATACGCCTTCTCCTAATTCAAGGATTGAAATATCGAAAGTTCCACCACCAAGGTCATAAACTGCCACCTTTATATCTTTATGTTTTTTATCCAATCCGTAAGCCAGTGCCGCTGCTGTAGGCTCATTGATGATACGTTTTACAACCAGACCGGCAATTTCACCCGCTTCTTTAGTTGCCTGACGCTGCGAATCGCTGAAATAAGCAGGAACTGTAATAACAGCTTCCGTTACAGCTTGACCCAGATAATCTTCAGCCGTTTTTTTCATTTTCTGCAAAATGATGGCTGAAATTTCCTGTGGAGTATAAGTCCTGTCATCAATTTTAACACGTGCTGTGTTGTTATCACCTTTAACTACGGTAAAAGGCATGCGTTTTATTTCTTTTGTGACCCTGTCGTAGGTTTCACCCATAAACCGTTTGATCGACGAAACCGTTTTGGTTGGATTGGTGATCGATTGCCTTTTGGCCGGATCACCTACTTTACGTTCGCCATTCTCGGTAAAAGCAACTATCGAAGGGGTAGTGCGTTTCCCTTCACTGTTAGGGATAACTACCGGTTCGTTACCTTCCATTACAGAAACGCATGAGTTAGTAGTTCCAAGATCAATACCAATTATTTTTCCCATTATATTTTGATTTTTTACAGTTATCATTTTTTTTGTAGACATGGGTCCTGTTTCAATCATTATGCCATTGATGTCTCAGTATTAATAATTATTTGGAATAGATGTATACGGAAAACGTAGAGTTGTATTATAGAATATTGTAAAAGTCAGTAAAACAGAGATATATGTAAAGTGATCTGAGCATGCTAAGGATGTATTGTTAGTGAAGATTTCGCATTGTCAGACTGAATTGTGTTGCTGACAAAACGGCAGAAATCGGGTTTTTTGGCATTTTAGTGTGTGTGTAACAGTTCAATACTCCGGTATTTTTTTTATTAACCGCAAGGACGCAAAGTGTTAAAGCACAGAATGTCAACATTTTAAGGCGCAAAGCCTAAATTTCATATCTTACTGATAATTAATCGTTTGGAATATATTAACGGACTATTGACAGTTAGAACAGTTGATTTTTCAGATTTTTGATAGAAACACCTTTTAACAGGCTACGTTTTCTTTAGCCGTTTAATAGTAATTCTTTGTAATTTTGTTCGCTTCTTAGTAGCTAACATTTTTGAAGAATAGGCCGGTTTTCGATACCGGAACCATAAAAAACAATAAACATAAATATCGTTATCCATGATAACCAAACCAGGAGTTGTGTCGCAGGTTACCACCCATGTTCTTCAGGAGATGAAACATAAAGGTGTAAAGATATCAATGCTAACAGGTTACGATTATTCCATGGCCCGATTGCTTGACAAGGCAGGAGTTGACATAATATTGGTTGGCGATTCGGCTTCTAATGTAATGGCAGGTTTTAGCAGCACCTTGCCTATAACACTGGATAACATGATTTATCATGCTTCATCTGTGGTTAGAGCTGTCCATAGGGCATTCGTTGTTGTAGATATGCCATTCGGAACCTATCAGGGCAATTGGAAAGAAGCTCTTTCATCAGCCATCCGCATCATGAAAGAATCAGGAGCGGATGCTGTTAAATTAGAAGGAGGTGTTGAGATTATTGAATCTGTCGAACGAATACTTTCTGCCGGAATCCCTGTAATGGGACACCTTGGATTAACACCACAATCCATTCATAAATTCGGAACCTATGTGGTACGTGCCACTGAAGAAAAGGAAGCACGGAAACTTGTGGAGGATGCTCGCCTACTCGAAAAGGCTGGATGTTTTGGTATAGTGCTTGAAAAAATACCTGCAGGCCTGGCAGAAGAAGTAGCCAGGAATGCAAAAATTCCGATTATCGGCATTGGTGCAGGAAAGGGCGTTGATGGACAGGTACTGGTTTTACATGATATGCTGGGTATAACAATGGAGTTCTCCCCGAGATTCCTGCGCCGATACATGAACCTGAGCGAAGATATTGTTGCTGCTGTGCAGAATTATATTTCAGATGTGAAAACCCTTGATTTTCCAAATGAAAGAGAACAATATTGATACTTCTATTCCTGAAATGCAGTTGTTGGGCAAGAATATACTTTTTGAGGATAATCACATTATTATTATCAATAAATTACCTTCCCAGATCGTACAGGGTGACAAAACCGGTGACAAGCCCTTAGTTGACCTGGTAAAGGATTATATAAAAATCAAATACAAAAAAGCAGGTGAAGTGTTTCTGGGTGTTGTTCACCGGCTCGACCGCCCTGTGAGTGGGGCAGTTATTTTTGCCCGGACTAGTAAATCCTTGACAAGAATAAACGCACTCATAAAAAACAGGGAGATAAGAAAAACTTACTGGGCAATTGTAAAAAACAAACCACCGCAGGAAAGTGATACTCTTGTAAATTTTCTCCGACGCGATGAAACCAGGAATAAATCATTTATTACAAGCGAAAATACAAAGAATTCTCAACAGGCTTCGCTCACCTATACTTTAATTGGAAGAAGTGATAATTATTACTTGCTTGAGATCGATCTGCAGACCGGCCGTCATCACCAGATTCGTACACAGCTTGCCGGAATTGGCTGTCCCATAAAGGGAGATTTAAAATATGGGTATCCGCGTTCCAACTCCGATGGTTCAATTCATTTGCATGCCCGGAAACTTAATTTCATTCACCCGGTTACAATGAATCCGGTTTCAATTATTGCATCTACACCTGATGATCCGGTTTGGAACTATTTCGAGCAAAATCTATCGTAATTTTTAAACTCCCCATTAGTTTATGGCTGACTTAGTGTGGCCAAAACACCATTTGTTTCACATTATTTTTCAAAAGAGTTCAACAAAAGGTTTCTTTTTTTCAAAATGGGACAGATCTTTAAATGAACTTGATTTATTAGTGGTGTATGTATTTGATAATCAAAGTGTAAATTAATAAGGCATATTGTTTGTTATTTGGTCATCAAGGTTATGGGATGAATTTTCTGCCATAACAGACTGTAAAAAATGTAACAAACACATTGAATATGTCTGAAAGAAATTTTAAATTAGGTTTTTCAATAAAGTTAATATCCATAACTTTGGTTGTGGCTGTTTGCTTTATCCCTGCTTCTTTCGGACGAAATGCTTTAAAATTATATTCAATCGGGAACAATTCAGCCTGGAATTCAGCTTCAACCTGGTCATTATCAGTAAATGGCCAATCAGCTGGTATTATTCCTCAAAATAATGATACTGTAATTATTGATCGTACTGTTATTCAAAATCTGGACCTAGCTTTTTCAGGTTTCGGAGTTTTGGAGGTATTGAGTACAGGTTTATTACGTGGCGATAATCAAAGCCTGGTTTTCACAGGTGATGCTCGTCTGAAATGCAATGGGGAATTAAAAAACAACAATCTTAGCATTAATGGAAATTCAGTATTGCTGGTTGAAAGTAATGGTAAGATTATAGTAAAGAATACCTTCACCGTCAATTCCTTATCAAATCATATAGTTTCAGGAAAACTTTCGGTAACAGGAATACTTTCAATTGGTTCCGCTGTAACTATTACCGGTAATGGTGCAATTGAATCCGCTCATTTCAATGGATCAGGTTCAGTTCTTGGTATTAATCCTGCATCTTTAATTCCTGATGGATCGTTAATTACCGAATATAACTGGTTAGGTACTCAGGATAAAAAATGGAATGAGCCATTAAATTGGGCAGGCAGAAAAATACCTGCAAATAATTCAAATATTGCTGTAGTATCCCTGGTGAATAACCCGGAGATCACAGGCAAAGCATATTCCAATAATTTATTTGTTAACTCAGGATCTACAATAACTGTATATCCAAACGCAATATTTGAAATAAACGGTAATCTTTCTGTATCAGGTAGCGGTAAGTTTCTCTTAAAGAATACGATCTCAGAAAAATCTTCTTTAATCCTTAACGGAGTAGTATCAGGGAAAATTCAATCCGAATATCCGGTTTTAAAAGGACAGAAAATTCTTGTTTCGTCTCCGGTTGAATCAGCTTTATCTCAGACGTTTTTAAATATGTATCTCCGCTCTTACGATGAGGCTGCTTCACAATGGGGTGAGTATATTGTACCAACCAATGATCCATTACAGGTTATGCAGGGCTATGAACTTTATTCCTTATCCAGTGATACGAGGATTTTTGAAGGAACTCCTAACCAGGAACAAAAATCATATCTGATTTCAAACTCAGGCAATGGGCTTAATCTTACGGGAAATCCTTTCACATGTTTCCTGGATTGGGAAAACAATGAAAATAATTCATGGCAACGCAATTCAATCGCTTCCGCAATATATTATCCGGATCCCTCTGGTTCCGGGAACTTCTCCGTATTTCTTCCCGGCGGAGATGATGCTGTTTCTCTAAACAACGGAAGTCGTTTCATTGCTCCAATGCAAGGTTTCTTTGTAAAAGCCGGCACACAAGGCGCTCTTACCGTAAATAAAAATTCACGTGTCAGCAATATTAACAAGTCAAAACTTGTTGTTAAAAATAATGCCATCAAACTTAAACTGAATGATAGTGATGGAACAAAAGATGAGGTTATGTTCCGGGTTATGGAAAATTCAACTTCCAGCTTCGATGACCAACTGGATGCAATTAAAATACCTGGAAACACTGATTCTCCTTCCTTAAACCTGGAGTCAGATGATGATGTGAAATATGCTATTAATACAATCCCTTCGGTTAATTCCGCACTTAATATTCCAATGAATATGAGTTGCTCCAAAGCCGGGATGTTTAGTGTTTCTGCTGTTGGTGCTTCTGACTTTGAATATCGTTATCCGGTAATTCTTGAGGATAAAGAGCTTGATATTTTTATTGACCTGAGAGCGGATTCAGTTTATTCTTTCTATCATGCTCCGGAAATGAAGTCTGACAGATTTGAAATCCATTTCACTTCCCCTCAGGCAGTAGTTGAAGAGGCCGCTGATCCGACAGATGTTACAATAACACCAGGTGAAGTAATCATAAGTGGTGGTAATAATGATATATATACGGCTATTTTGGTTAGCGCCGACGGGAAATTAATAAGCAAATCAAAAGGCACACTCTCAGCGGGTATAAATCTCTCAACAGGCAACAGGGCTGCAGGAATCTGTATTCTTCAATTATCAAACGGGAAGCAAACAATAACCAAAAAAGTATTTACGAAATAGACTAGTAAGCTATACTATATCTAAGAGAATAAATGGGAAAATATAATAATGAGGATCTGATGAAAAAACTTAATATCTTACTAGCTGAAGATGATGAAATGATTGAAAAAATCACAACGTTCTACCTTAGGCGTAATGGCCACGAAGTGGATGTTGCAAAAAACGGAAACGAAGCTGTAAGCAGATTCAAAGTTAAAGAATATGATCTTATTCTTATGGATATTCAAATGCCAGAGATGGATGGGCTGCAGGCAGTAAAAGAAATCCGCAAGATAGAACTGGATTATCTGAAAAAAGGACATACAACCATAATAGCCATTACCACAAACCCTGACAAAGCTGAATGCCTGAAAGCAGGTGTTGACGGATATGCTCAGAAACCATTTAGTTTTGATGAATTAAGCACACTATTCCGTGATTATAACCTAGTTTAGTTTTCATCTTAAGTTTTTCATCTTAATGTATTACAGCGGGGGTAAGTAATTGCTCCCGCTTCTTATTTATATTTGCAGCATAATTTTGTCCGACATGCGTTTTAAGAATTTGCTGAGTTTGTCTTGTTTTTTATTCTATTTTTTACTTCCTGTTTTGTTGTTCGGACAATATTACAACCTTGGCCAGGACCCTGCATCATTAAAATGGAGGCAGATACAAACGCCTCATTTCCGGATTATTTACCCTGAAAATTTTGAGAGAAAAGCCCAGGATTTGGTTCCAACGCTGGATTATTTAAATAGCCGGGGAAACAAAACTCTGAATTATAATCCCAAGCAAGTTCCTTTAATACTACATAATTATAATATAACAGCAAACGCTATAACAGTTTGGGCTCCCAAACGAATCGAACTTTACACCTGCCCGCCGCAGGATTCCTATGCCCAGAATTGGATTGATCAACTGGCGATTCATGAATACAGGCATGTGGTACAAATCGACCGGACAAATCAAGGCTTTACAAAGGTATTGTCGTGGCTAACCGGAGAACAGGCGGCTACGATGATCAATGGTACGTTTGTTCCGTCCTGGTTTATGGAAGGTGATGCGGTGTGCACCGAAACAGTCCTCAGCCAATCTGGCAGAGGCCGTATACCATCTTTCGAAATGCTTTTGCGGGCACAGCTTATTCAAAAAGGGGCCTTTTCCTACGATAAAGCTGCTTTGGGATCGTACAGAACGTTTGTCCCCAACCAATATTCGCTTGGGTATTCACTTGTTGCAAATGTGCGCAGGAAATACGGCTACAAGGCCTGGATTTCGGCCCTGGATGAAGTTGCACGAAAACCATTCTTAATAACTCCCTTCAATCACGGACTTAAGAAAGCAACCGGATTTAGCAAGGAAAAGCTATATCGAATGACGATGTCAGACATGGACAGTATGTGGAAACACCAGGATGCGCAAACACCGAAAACTCAGTTTGATCAACTTGCTATTCTCAAAAAGAGACAATACGAAAACTATAAGTATCCTTATTACCTGAACGATACACTGGTTGTTTCCGAGTTTACCAGTTTGGATGATATTACACGGTTTGTGATTATTGGTCCGAACGGATACAGGAAAATAATTACAACCCCCGGATTTTTGTCTTCAGAAATATTTTCAGCCGTAAAAACTTCCGAAAATAATTATTTGCTTGCCTGGACCGAAACAATCGATGATCCCAGATGGCAACAGCGGAATTATTCGGTGATCAGAATGTATGATGGCAACACAGCTAAAACAGTAAATTTAACAAGGAAAAGCCGCTATTTTGCTCCTTCTTTTGCACCCGATGCCAAATTACTTGCCGCTGTTTGTGTTGATCCGGCAAACAGAAGCTCCATTGTGTTAATGGATGCGAAAAGTGGCACAGAAACAGACACTTTAGTTGCATCTGATTCAGATTTTTATATGACCCCTTCCTGGTCTGCTGATGGAACAAAGATTGTTTTTATAAAACTTGATAGCAGCGGAAAGAGTATTGTGGTTTTTGTTTTGAAAACACGAACTTTAGAAACATTGCTGTCTCCTACATTTATTGAAATTTCTAATCCTGTTTTTGCAAATGATGTTGTACTTTTTAATGGTTCATTTTCAGGAATAGAAAATATATATGCGGTCGACTTGAAAAATAAGGATATCTTCCAGGTAACATCGGCAGAATATGGAGCCAGCAATGCTGATTTAAGCCCGGAGGGTAATAAAATAGTTTATTCAAACTATTCATCTTCCGGATATAGCCTGGTAGAAACTTCCTTCAATCCGGATTCATGGAAACCTTTAAGGGAAATTAAGGACCATTCACCTTCACTATACAAATATTTGGTGGCTGAAGAATCAGCATTCACCAACTTAAAAGTCACAGATAGTATTGAATATCCCTCAAAACCATACAAAAAAATGGAGCATCTGTTTAATTTTCACAGCTGGGCTCCGGCATACATCAATTATATGTCAGGTGAAAAAGGAACCGGTATTTCGTTCATGTCGCAAAATGAACTGAGTACGGTTACAACGGTAGTTGGCTATATGTACGACATTTATGAAAATACAGGTAAAGTTACGGGGAATGTAAGTTGGGCGGCATGGTATCCTATAATTGATGTAAATGCATCGTATGGTGCTCGTGCGGCATACTTAGCAGGAGGTGATACAGTAGACAGGTATAATTTTAATGAAACAATTATCAGTGGAGGATTTACCTTGCCACTCCTGTTTACCGGGGGGAAGTATTATAAAGGAATTCGGATCGGAACACATACATCATTTTATAACATTACAGATAACACATCTCCGGATAAAAACAAATACACGGGAAACAGATATTCTTTGGATTATAGTATGAATTTCTACAGATTCATTAAACAATCGGGAAAAGATTTGTATCCCCGCTGGGGCCAGTTCGTAACGGCCACTTTTCGTCATACGCCATTTGGTGATAATAATCTTGGGAGTATTTTTTCCGTGGGTGCCCGTGCTTATTTCCCCGGGATAATGCTGCACCATGGAATCCGGATTGATGTTAACCACCAGGAGAAAATATACGGACATTATGCCTATAGCAATCAAATTGCAATGCCAAGGGGATATTTATCGGGTAGGGATCAAATATTAACCTGCTATTCATTTAATTATAAATTCCCTTTTGCCTATCCTGATCTGGCGTTGGGGCCGGTGGTGTATCTCAAACGGCTGAAAGCGAATTTGTTTTATGATGGCGGATTTGGTACAACAAATGGGGTTAGCCGTAATCTAGAGTCAACCGGTGTTGAAATATCATCAGATCTTCATTTGCTTCGGTTTATATTTCCGCTGGATATAGGCTTCCGGTTTGGATATCGTCCGATTGAAAAGCAATATTTCAGTGATTTTATTTTTTCTGTAAATTTGTCGAATTAATTTAAAACGGAAAGCATGCGATTCCTTTTAAAATTGCTTGTTTCATCATTGGCTGTTTTCTTCGGCGCAGATATACTGCATGGAGTGTATCTTGATGGATTCCCTACAGCAATTCTGGTAGCTTTATTGATGGGATTTCTGAATGCTTTCCTGAAGCCAATATTGGTTGTTCTAACCATTCCTATTACTTTAATAACATTTGGACTCTTCTTATTGGTTATTAACGCATCCATCATTATACTGGCTGATTATGCACTGGAAGGTTTTGCTGTTGATAGTTTTTTTACGGCTGTACTATATTCGATCATTGTTTTATTGATAACCTGGATACTCGAAGCTATTGCAAACCCTAAATCTAAGAAAGAACAGGCAGAGTGAAACAATTAGAACTCTCCCTAAACCCTAACTCCCAAAACCTAATCCCTCAGAATATGCATTCCCGCTTTATCACCGATCAGAAAGAAATTGATGAAATTATAAATAAATGCCAGGTTTGCTATGTAAGCATGGTTGATGAAAACAATCTGCCTTACGTTCTTCCATTTAATTTTGGATACCGCAAGGGCGTAATTTTCCTGCACTCTTCGCAAAAAGGTCACAAAATTGATATTCTGAAAAACAATCCATCCGTTTGTATTGCTTTTAGCACTGATCATCAATTGCGTTATCAGAGTGAGCAAATGGCGTGCAGCTACAGCATGAAATACCGCAGTGTACTTGCGTTTGGCAAAGTTGAGTTTTTCGATGACCTGGAACAGAAAGCTGAATCATTTAACACGGTAATGGCGCATTACACCGATCGTGAGTTTACATATGGCACGCCGGCATTACGCGAGGTTTGCACGTATAAAGTTAAAGTAGAGAAATTTACTGCTAAAATTTATGGATATTAGGAATTAGTGCACTGTGTTTTGTGCTAAATCGATATTTCAGAATTAGTGGCTTTTATATACCTGTCGCGCAATCTGTTATGCGCAAATGCAAAACCTGTTCCCAGCAGTGATCCGATTATTGCCCCTGTTAAAACATCTCCAGGATAATGCACCCCAAGATAAATCCGGCTGTATGCCGTAAGAATGGCATAGAGTAATGAAACCGCAATTATGTATCTCTTGTTTTTTGCAATACCTGTTATCATAAAAAGTGCAACAGCAAAAGCATTTGAAGCATGCCCCGAATAGAACCCATACATTCCTCCACGGTAATCATTCAGGATGTGCACCACTGAATAAAGATGAGGTTCCTGTGAGGGCCGAAGCCGCATGACATTGTTTTTAGCCAGGTTACAGAGTTGGTCGGAAGCTACAATCATTAATGCGATAGCAAAAAGTACAGTCCAGAAATGTTTTGGATACCTTTTGTATAATAACCACAGAAACCATACATAGAGTGGTGCCCAGAAGAGTTTCTCACTGAAGAGCCACATCAATGGGTCAAAAAATGAGTTGTGTTGAGCATTCAGAAAGAGAAACAGGCTTTCATCAATACTCTTAATGGTTTCCAGCATTCTATAATTATTTTTTCAAAAGTAGTGAAATCAATTATGTGGAATACCCAAAGTATTCATAATCGCTTTCAACTGATCAATAGTTACTATCGATCCCGTTACAATATCATAATTAAAGATAGTACTGAGAATGATGTGTGCAATATCTTCAGGATTCGAAAGCTTACCTTCCTCGTAAAGCCGTATAAAATTATCCCGTTCAGGAAAAAGAGATTTGTCTGATGTCCGTATCAGTTCCTGCATTCCTGTTTCAATAATTCCCGGGGCAAGGGCAAAAACATTAGCTGGTCGATCTTCTGCGTCTTGTTCAAGTCCTGCGACCTGGGTAAACATATCAAGTCCTGCTTTAGAACTGCAATAAACGCTCCATCCGCTATAGGCATTAAATGATGCTCCCGAAGAGATATTCAGTATTACTTTCTGTATATCCAACCTGGCCGTTTCAGTCAGAAAAACTGAGCTCAGTATCATTGGAGCCAGTAGATTCAAATGAAGGTGTTTTTCAGCTAAGGCAAAATCAATAGATTTAATCGGCGAAACAGGTTCGAGCATTCCGGCATTATTAATCAAGGCAATCCTGTCGAACGGGCCTAAATGTATCTTGCTGAAAACGTTATGGATAAATGTTTCTGCTTCTTCTCTCACACTCAGATCAGTTTCAAAATAGAATAACGGAACATTCAGCGAAGCGGCTAGTTCTACCAGGTCCTCATTTAAGTTTCTGGAAACAGCAAAAAGAGTATTACCTGGTACAATGAGTTTGCGGGTAAGTGCTGCTCCGATTCCGCGCGATGCCCCTGTGATTATATAGTAATTCATGGATTTATAGTTTTGAAAATGGAGGATGGTTACTGATAAAAATGCTTCCTGAATTTGGCGAGCAAATATACAACAACTGAACATTATTAATGTTTCTATGTTGATTTACTTACTGATTTTATCGGATCAGCTAAGTTAAAATGGCTTGCTCTGAATGCTTAAAAACTGATTTCAACATGAATAACGCAGTATTTATTTTTGACTATCCTGTAAACGAACCAGTTCGATCCTATTCTCCGGGTTCAGGCGACCGGAAACAACTACAGGCTGAACTTGACCGGTTAAGTTCTTCACAAATTGAAATTCCGCTCATAATCGGAGGTAAAGAAATATATACCAACAATACAGATACCATCACTATGCCTCACGATCACGGGCATGTGCTGGCCCGTTATCACAAAGCAGGTGAAAAAGAAATTAAAATGGCTATTGATGCCGCCCTGAAAGCACATCGGGAATGGGAATCTTTTTCATGGTTCGAAAGAGCCTCAGTAACATTGAAGGCGGCTGAGCTTTTGTCAAAAAAATACAGGATGCTCATTAATGCGGCCACTATGCTTGGACAGAGCAAAAGTGCCTACCAGGCTGAAATAGATGCCGCCTGCGAAACCATTGATTTTCTGCGGTTTAATGCCCATTATATCTCCGATATTTATAACGAACAACCGCATAGTGACCCAGGAATCATAAACCGGCTCGAATACCGCCCGCTCGAAGGATTTGTATTTGCTGTTACGCCATTCAATTTTACGGCAATAGCCTCCAATCTTAATATGGCTCCTGTATTGATGGGTAATACAACTATATGGAAACCGGCAACAACTTCAATTCTTTCGAACTACATTCTGATGCAGGTCTTTAAAGAAGCCGGTTTGCCTGACGGGGTCATTAATTTTTTACCCGGACAAGGCTCTGCTGTCGGAAACCAGGTTGTAGCTGATAAAAACTTTGCAGGATTGCATTTTACGGGAAGCAACGGAACATTTAATAAACTCTGGCAGAATACGGCTGCCAACCTGGCAAATTACCGTTCCTATCCACGAATAGTTGGTGAAACCGGAGGTAAAGATTTTGTATTGGTTCACCCCAGTGCTGGTGTTGATGAGGTTTCAACAGCTTTGGTTCGCGGCGCTTTCGAATACCAGGGACAGAAATGCTCTGCAGCATCTAGGGCTTATGTTCCTGAAAGTATGTGGCCGGCCGTTAAAAAACGGGTAGGGGAGATGCTGGCAGAAATTAAGATGGGCGATGTACGGGATTTTAGTAATTTTATGAATGCTGTTATTGACGAAAAATCGTTTGATAATATCACAAACTATATTAGTAAAGCTCAGAATACCAATGCTGCCGAAGTTGTTTTTGGCGGAACCGGGGATAAATCAAAAGGATATTTTATTCAACCCACAATAATCCAGGCTCATGATCCTCATTTTGTGACAATGACCGAGGAAATATTCGGACCTGTATTAACAGTTCATGTTTATAAGGATAAAGATTTTGACCAGACAGTACGCCTGGTGGATGAAACTTCACCATATGGCTTAACCGGATGCATTTTTGCACAGGATCGTGGCGTGCTGGTAAAAGTGGCAGATGAACTTAAGTATGCTGCAGGTAATTTTTATTTCAATGACAAACCTACAGGAGCTGTAGTGGGTCAGCAACCATTTGGCGGGTCACGGCAGAGTGGTACCAATGATAAAGCCGGAAGCCACCTGAATTTGCTGCGATGGATAAGTCCTCGTACAATCAAGGAAACGCTTATCCCTCCAACTGATTACCGTTATCCGTTTATGAAAGAAGATAAGTGCCATTGATTTGAAGGGCTGGAAAATTGAAAAATAGTAAAAAAGAAAATAGAAAACGAGGAGTAACTAATCAGTTCATTTGTAACATTGACAAACAAATATTTGCCACAGATTACACAAATTACGCAGATAAATTAAGATAACGTTTGCTCAAATTTCATCTGTTTTTTTTTAATTTTTACGGGTCAGATGGAATTATTAACAGCTTGCTTATTTTTACGGGTGTTAATGAGCTAAAGGTTCGCCATGGAGATAATCATCGCTCTGTGAGACAATTTATGGTCATGGCTCGTTTCATGTGTTTATTTTTTAATTTTTTACGGGTCACATGGAACTCGCCTGGAATAATCATCCCTCTGTGAGACAATTTATTGTCATGGCTCGTTTCATGTGTTATTATTTATTAATTCATTACTTAT
>CAIRMR010000063.1 GCA_903879715.1 uncultured Bacteroidales bacterium | reverse complement strand
TTCTGGCATTACCCGCACTTCTCCAATCAGTTGGGCCGACCGGCCGGCTCAGTCCGGATAGGCGACTTTAAACTGGTTGAGTTGTACGAATCCGGAAAACTCGAATTGTATAACCTCAAAGAAGACATCTCGGAATCGAAAGACCTTTCAGGAAAAATGAAGGGAAAAACACAGGAAATGCATCAACAATTGGTCGAATGGCGAAAAAAGATGAATGCACAAATGCCTATCGCTAATCCAGGTTATAACCAGTTAAAAAATGAAAGCGATGAACCTTAAAATATTATTTCTAAGCCTCCTGGCATTATGTTTTCAAATCGAAAATATATTTGCCTCCGGAAAACCACCTGCCCGTCCAAATATTATCTTTTTCCTGATTGATGATATGGGCTGGATGGATTGCTCAGTATATGGAAGTAAGTACTATGAAACGCCGAATATAGATCGCCTGTCAAAGCGGGGAATAGTTTTCAATAATGCATACACTGCCAGCCCGTTGTGTTCGCCAACGCGCGGCAGTATTATGACCGGGAAATATCCTGAACGCTTTCACCTGACTACTCCCGCCGGACATCTGGCGCCAAATCCTGATGCACCACTGATGAAAGACAGTGCTGTTGAATGGAATAAGGTTGTTTGTCCTGACTCCCGCACATTTATGCCTCTTGAAGAATTTACTATTGCCGAGGCTTTAAAAAATGCGGGCTATACCACTGCGCATATCGGGAAATGGCATTTGGGTCATGAGGCTTACTGGCCCGAGCATCAGGGTTTCGATGTGAATATTGCAGGAGGTAGTTATCCCGGTCCACCCAGTTTCTTTTCGCCCTACAAAAATGTAAAACTTTCGGATGGCCCCGATAAAGAATATTTAACTGACCGGATTACTGATGAGGCACTGAATTATATTGAAACACACAGTGATGCTCCCTTTTTTTTGAATTTCTGGCATTTTGCCGTTCATGCGCCTTACCAGGGACAAATGGATCTGATCCGTAAATATGAACAGAAGAAAGATCCCCGGGGAAAACAGGACAATGCCATTATGGGTGCCATGATCGAAAGCATGGATAAAAGCCTGGGGCGACTTATTGACAAGCTTGCCGAACTGAAAATGGATGAAAATACAATTATCATTTTCTTCTCGGACAATGGAGGAAATATGTACGATTTGATTAATGGCAAAACAGCAACGAATAATTTCCCGCTTAAAATGGGAAAAGGCAATATTCATGAAGGCGGCATCAGAGTTCCATGCATTATTTCATGGCCGGGAACTATCAAGTCCAACCAGGTTTCTGAACAACTGATCAGCAGCATCGACTTTTATCCCACTCTACTGGATATTGCAGGCCTGAAACCCCGGGAAAATCAAATCCTTGACGGCGTAACTCTTTATCCTATATTACTGAAAGGAAAAACGTTGAAGAAACGTGAATTGTATTGCCATTTCCCTCATTATATACCTGCTACCGACAATTATCCGTCTACTTCAGTAAGGTCGGGCGACTGGAAACTGATCCGTGTTTATGGTGAGGGTCCCGGCCAAACATCTGCTTATGAATTGTATAATCTGAAGAGTGATATTGGAGAGAATAATAATCTTGCCGCTTCGAATCCGGAATTAGTAGCCAAACTTGATAAACTCATCGAAAATCATGTGAATAAAACCCAGGGGATTTTCCCGATAGTTAACCCTAAATACAAACCTGGCACCGAAAGTCCGATGGGTAAAAAACCTGTTTTCCCGATTGAAGACTATCCGAGCTATTAAATCCAATTCATTGAAAGTGAAAACTCGTTTATCCATTTTTGTTTCCCTGCTTTTTCTCACCAATGTATTTTTTACAAATACGGGTTTTGGCCAGGTAAAAGCTTCAGGTGCTTCGCAATCCGTTCCGGTTGAGCGAATGCAGCAAGTTTATGAAGAGGTCAAAACACCTTTCAAATATGGTGTCGTTATTCGGGGCGAAGAGGGTCAACTGATTGATTGTCCCAGCATATTTCAATATAATAAAAAGTGGTACATGGTCTATGTCAGTATCACCAACGAGATTGGGTATGAAACATTCCTGGCGGAAAGCAGCGACCTGCTTCATTGGACAAAACTTGGAAAAATCATGAGCTTCAGAGCTGATGGTTGGGATCGCTGGCAGGTGGATGGAGGCATTGCACTCTGCGATACCAGGTGGGGTGGTGGCAGCAAATTGCAATCCTTTGATGGTAAATATTGGATGTCCTACATTGGTGGTGCATTGCAAGGTTATGAGCCCGATCCGCTGGCTATCGGAATGGCATGGACGAAAACACCAACTGAAACAAAGGAATGGACACCTATCGCAGAAAATCCTGTATTAAGCCGGGATCAGCCGGATGTGCGTGAGTTTGAAAAATTGACGCTCTATAAAAGCCAGGTCATCTGGGACAAGCGCAAAACGCTGGGTCATCCATTTGTTATGTATTATAATGGTAAAATTAAAGATGGCTTCGAGAAGATAGGTATGGCTGTGTCGGATAACATGATCCATTGGAAACGATATGGCACAGAGCCTGTTATCGCCAATGGAGAAGACAAACAAACCGGTATCAGTGGTGATCCGCAAATTGTGAAAATCGGCGAACTCTGGGTAATGTTTTATTTTGGAGCCTTCTGGCAACCCGGTGCATTCGATACTTTCGCCTGTTCCTACGACATGGTCAACTGGACAAAGTGGGAAGGACCGCATCTTATTGAACCTTCGGAACCTTGGGACAATCAATTTGCACACAAGCCCTGGGTGATCAAACACAAAGGAATAGTCTATCATTTTTATTGTGCAGTGGGCGATCAGGGTCGGGTAATCGCTTTGGCAACCTCGAAGGATTTAAGGCGATAAACTCCAAGATATCAGATGAATAAACTAATAACTAGATATCAATGTCCTTTAGTAAGATTTGCATTGATACAAGTGTATCCCCCTCTTATCCCCCTTTTGCAAAGGGGGAGGATAGATTTTTCTTCTGTTTGAAGTTTTTCGGTA
>CAIRMR010000062.1 GCA_903879715.1 uncultured Bacteroidales bacterium | reverse complement strand
TCAGCTGATTAGGACTGACATATTGCGGGGTAGGTGCAACCTTTCTGTGGGTCTTGTTCATATTCCCGTGCATTTGATTGTTCAAATATAACCATAATTACCTGGCAAACAAGTCCTTCTTATTTAAACAGCAGACCCTAAATACATTTTTATTATTCTCAGGGCCGATAACAGAGGTGAAGGAGGCATTCTGGCCTTATATGCCCTGGTGCGAAAACATAAGAAAGGATTGATCGCGGTAGCAATAGTGGGAGCAAGCGCGCTGCTGGCTGATGGTATACTGACTCCTTCCATTACTATTATCTCGGCTGTCGAAGGCCTTAAACTTCAATATCCGACTCTGGAAATTCTTCCGATAGCCATAGTGATCGTTGCTATGCTGTTTTTAGTCCAGCAATTTGGCACTGCTGCTATTGGCACTTCATTCGGACCTATCATGTTGGTCTGGTTTACCATGTTAAGCATTTTGGGTGCGATACAGATTGTACAATTTCCACTTATGTTAAAGGCCTTTAATCCCTATTACGGTCTTGAATTACTGTACAATCATCCCAATGCGCTATTGTTGCTGGGGGCCGTATTTCTATGTACCACCGGTGCTGAAGCTATCTACACCGACCTTGGGCATTGCGGCATAAAGAATATCCGTATAAGCTGGATTTTTGTAAAAACAGCCCTGATATTAAATTACTTAGGACAAGGCGCATGGATACTATTACACCCAAATGTTTCGGGTCATTATCCAAATCCGTTTTTTGCAATGATGCCATGGTGGTTTCTTCCTTTTGGAGTAATAATAGCAACCCTGGCAGCCGTTATCGCAAGCCAGGCTCTGATCAGCGGTTCATATACAATTATCAGTGAAGCAATTCAATTAAACTTCTGGCCCAAAGTACGTGTTGCTTATCCAACTACACGTAAGGGGCAAATGTACATCTCTTCCGTTAACTGGTTGCTTTTTTTAGCTGTGGTAGTGGTTGTGCTTACATTTCGCAGTTCTGCCAATATGGAAGCCGCGTACGTGCTGGCAATTACGGTTACTATGTTGATGACCACAGTTCTGATGGCATTTTTTATGCAGCGGATCAGAAGAAAAGTTATTACAATAGTGATTTTTGCTTCAATTTCTTTACTTATTGAAGGTACTTTCCTTATTGCCAATCTTGTTAATTTCGTTCACGGAGGATGGTTTACGTTGATTCTTGGCGGGCTTATTGCTTTTATCATGTACGCATGGCATAAGGGCAGAGCCATAAAGAACCAGTTTATGCGGTATGTTGATATTAGTGATTACGCAAAAACACTTAAGGATCTTAGTAAGGATGAATCGGTTCCTTTGTTTGCCAGCAACCTGGTCTATTTAACTCTGGCAAACCTTCCTAGTAAGATTGAAACTAAAATTTTATATTCAATATTTAATAAAAATCCCAAAAGGGCTAATACGTATTGGTTGTTACACGTTCATACCACCGACGAGCCGCATACCAACGAATACTCCGTCGAAGAAATAGTTCCCGGGGTTTTGATCCGGGTTGAGTTCAGGCTGGGATTCAAAGTTCAACCGCGTATCAATCTTTACTTTAAACAAGTATTGAAAGAGTTGGAGCAGAGTAAGGAAATCAATCTCGAATCGGCTTTCCCGGCCCTGCATAAACATCATATACAGGCTGATTTCTTCTATGTTATCATTCGCCGGATTCAAAATTATGACTTTGATTTCCCGCCATTTAAACAGTTTATCCTGGATGTTTTTTTATGGCTTGCTAAAATTTCCACTTCCGACATCAGGACCTATGGACTTGATACCAGCAATGTGATGGAAGAGAAGGTGCCTTATGTTATGGAAACAGGTAAAAAAGAAACACTGAAGCGTATTCATTAAAACTTGCTTTTTTATGCGTCTCGCAGTATTTAGTAATAGCTGGTTTTAATTTCAGGTAAAAGCTATCCGATAAGCTCATAAATAATATTCTTTTTAAAATCAGCACGAACTGGCCGTATAGATGACAGCAGACCGCTTTTTTATTGTGAAAAAAATGAATTCCTGTCACGTTAAGCGAAAACCCCACTTTCATCACGCTGGGAAATGCGCGTGTTCAACTTTTCAACGAGGATTACAAAGGATTTTGGTGGGCCTAGTACCGATAAATATTTAAGTATTTTGCGCTCTATTCACGTGTTTTGTCGTAACCTGAAGTAAAAAGTGTTCCAGAGGTGAACCGTATAAATTCCTTGTCATATTGGGGCGCACTATCTGTCCCGATGAAATCGGAATAGATTTTCACTTCGTTCTTGAGATTAATGATGCCCGGTTTTAAACAGCGAGAACAAACCGGATACACAATTGTGTGCATGTGTTTGCTATAATAATGCTTGTTTTATGTTAATGTCCTACAGGCAATCTACCCCATTACCATATCATTTTTATTGATGTTTTAGCCCTATGGGTTATAGTAATTTGAATAATAGCGAATAGCTGACAAACACTGAAAATTGTTGAATAATGATGAATGCCACACGCAAATCCTGAGGATTTTCAGCTATTTCAACTTTTCAATGATCTCACCTCCTGAAATCTTCTCCTGTTCTCCTGTAAGCATATTTTTCAACTGATAAATGCCGGAAGCAGCTTCGTCGGCACCGATAATGATTGTGTACGGAATCTTCTTATTATCGGCATAGCCGAATTGTTTTTTCATCTTCAGCGGTTCGGGGTAGATTTCAGCTGAGATGCCGGCTTCATGGAGTTTTTGCAGCAACTTTAAGCTTACCAGTTCTTCATTTCCACCGAAATTTACCAGCAAAACTGTAGTCGCTTGTTCAAGGTCCTGAGGAAAAAGTTTTAATTCATTCAGTACATCATAAATCCGGTCAGCGCCAAAAGAAATCCCGATACCCGACATGCCTTTAAGACCGAATATTCCCGTAAGGTCATCATAACGTCCACCACCACTGATGCTACCCATCTGAACATCGTTTGCCTTGATTTCGATTATTGCACCGGTGTAATAGTTTAATCCACGGGCAAGGGTTAGATCGATTTCAACATTAGCTCCGGGTTGAAGTTCGTTGATAAAGTTGAAAATAGTGCGCATTTCTTCAATGCCTTTCATTCCAGCTTCGGAAGATGCCAGGGTAACCGAAAGCTGATCGAGTTTTTCCAGGCTGTTTCCCTTTAATCCGAGAATAGGTTGAAGTTTTGCAATAGTTTCATCACTCAGGCCTTTTTCGGCAAGTTCTTTATTTACGCCTTCCTGGCCTATTTTATCGAGTTTATCAATGGCAACCGTAATATCTGTGATCCTGGCTGATTCACCTATAACTTCTGCAATACCTGACAGGATTTTGCGGTTATTCATCAGAATGGTAATGCTGATACCAAGTTTTTTGAATATTTCGGAAGCAATGGTAACCATTTCCACTTCATACAATAATGAATTGCTGCCGATCACGTCCACATCACACTGGTAAAACTCACGGTAACGCCCTTTCTGTGGACGGTCGGCACGCCAAACAGGTTGAATCTGGAAGCGTTTGAACGGGAACGTAATTTCGTTGTTATGCTGAACCACGAAGCGGGCAAAAGGAACGGTAAGATCGTACCGCAATCCTTTTTCGGAAATATGTTTAAGCATTTTACCGGTTTCCTTGCCGGTATAAACATCTTCAGGCACATCTGAAAGATAATTTCCTGAATTCAGAATTTTGAACAGCAGTTTATCTCCTTCTTCACCATATTTACCCATGAGGGTACTCAGGTTTTCCATTGCCGGAGTTTCAATGGGCAGGTATCCGTGCAATTTAAAAATACTGCGGATGGCGTCAAAAATATAGTTGCGACGAGCCATTTCAACTGGAGTGAAATCGCGGGTGCCTTTTGGTATGGAAGGGGAGGACATGGGGAATTGGGGATTTACGATTTACGATTTACGATTAACGATTTACGATTAACGATTTACGATTAACGATTCACGATTCACGATTTACGATTTACAATTTACGATTTACGATTAACGATTAACGATTTACGATTAACGATTAACGATTAACGATTCACGATTAACAATTTACGATTCACGATTTACGATTTACGATTTACGATTCACGATTTGGATTTTGGAATTGTGCTTAGGATTTCTCTGTTATTTTTGAACTACACACTAAATCTCAAATCTTTTAACTCATCACTTATAACTTATCACTTATTTTTATCCCCAGCTCCCCAAATACCTTTTGCAGGAATTCTTTCGCTTCAGGAGTGCCTTCCTGCGGTGCCCAGGATGCTGAACTTCCTTCGGTATGAGGAACAAAAGGCCCTTCCTTTATTTCAAAGACGGCGGAGCCTGTTTCGAGTGAAGTAAGCATATGGAAAGTATTTTCCTCAAACTCTATTCCAAGTATCCCGGTAGAAGAACTTAATATGGCATTGTCGCGGATTGAACCATCGTCATTGAAAGATACTGCCAGTATTGTGCCGCGGAGCAATACAAAAGATTCTTCCTTAGTTGTGTGCTTGTGCGGCCGTATATAGGTCCAGGGTTCAAGCGCGTTCAGGAGCCGCTGAACAGGATCGCTGAGTTGGGGATGGAAATTGTAATTCATCCGGAGCCGGGGTGAAGTACGGGCCTGGGAAATTACATTATCGATGAGTTCGGCGGTTATTTTGATCATAATTGTAATGACTATAATAGTGTGATAATAGTTTTTCTTTCATAACCAGTGTCAGACACCCGTTGGGTGTGCAGACACTGGTTGGGTGTGCAGACACTGGCGATACTAAGCAATCAGTTTCCTGAATTTTATACGTTTAGGGCCTTCATCACCCAAACGTTTGCGTTTGTTTTCTTCGTAATCGGTATATCCGCCTTCAAAGAAATAAACCTGGGAATCGCCTTCAAAAGCAAGAATATGAGTAGCAACGCGATCGAGGAACCAGCGGTCGTGAGATATAACAACGGCACAGCCTGCAAAGCTCTCAAGGCCTTCTTCCAGCGCGCGGAGTGTATTTACATCAATGTCGTTGGTTGGTTCATCAAGCAGAAGCACATTAGCTTCGGATTTCAGTGTAAGAGCCAAATGTAACCGGTTTCTTTCACCACCGGATAATACACCGGCTTTTTTACCCTGGTCGGCACCGCCGAAATTAAAACGCGAAACATACGCGCGTGAATTGATAAGTTTGCCCCCGAGTTGTATGGTTTCATTGCCCTCGGAAATAACTTCCCAAACCGATTTCTCTGGATTAATATTGGTATGTGCCTGGTCGATATATCCAACTTTAACAGTGTCGCCTACAATAAATTCACCTTTGTCGGGCTGGTCGATTCCCATGATAAGACGGAAAAGTGTTGTTTTCCCGGCTCCGTTTGGCCCTATAATACCGACAATTCCTCCGGGAGGTAGCATAAAGTTAAGATTATCAAATAAAACCTTGTCGCCAAAAGCTTTACTCACACCTTTAACTTCAATAACCTGGTTGCCAAGTCGCGGACCGTTCGGAATATATATTTCGAGTCTTTCTTCTTTTTGTTTTACATCCTCGTTAAGCATTTTCTCATACGAGTTCAAACGGGCTTTGCCTTTGGACTGGCGGGCTTTGGGTGCCATCCGCACCCATTCGAGTTCATTTTCGAGGGTTTTGCGGCGTTTGCTTTCGGTTTTCTCCTCCATTTCCATGCGCTTGGTTTTCTGCTCAAGCCATTCGGTATAATTTCCTTTCCATGGGATACCTTCGCCCCGGTCGAGTTCGAGAATCCAGCCGGCAACATTATCGAGGAAATACCTGTCGTGGGTAACTGCGATAACTGTGCCTTTGTATTGTTGCAGGAAATGTTCGAGCCATTCGATTGATTCGGCATCCAAATGGTTGGTGGGTTCATCAAGCAGCAGGATATCAGGTTGCTGAAGCAGAAGACGGCACAAAGCCACGCGGCGGCGTTCTCCACCGGAAAGCACTTTTACCGAAGTTTCGCCCTCAGGACAACGCAGTGCGTCCATTGCTCTTTCCAGCTTGGTATCAAGTTCCCAGGCATCATGTTGTTCGATGAGGTCGGTAAGCTGGCCTTGCCTTTCGATGAGTTTATTCATCTCTTCATCGGTCATAGGCTCCATGAAGCGGTTGTTTACTTCTTCATACTCCTTCAACATGTTCACAACATCCTGAACACCTTCTTCGACAATTTCCTTTACGGTTTTATTTTCGTCCAGGTGTGGTTCCTGCTCCAGCATACCGACAGAAAAGCCCGGTGAAAATACAACTTCGCCCAGGAAAGATTTTTCCATTCCTGCTATAATACGGAGTAACGTTGATTTTCCTGATCCGTTCAGACCAATGATGCCGATTTTAGCGCCATAATAAAAGGAAAGATAAATGTCTTTCAAAACCTGTTTGTTGGGAGGATGTATTTTTCCTACTCCAACCATCGAGAATATTATTTTTTTGTCGTCAGCCATGGGATGTTTTATTAAGTTAAAAAGTGCAAGGGTTCAAAAGTTCAAAAATTCAAGGGTTCAAGGGTTAAAAAAGTTCAAGGGTTCAAGGGTTCAGGGGTTCAGGGGTTCAAAGGTTCAAGGGTTCAAAGGTTCCTGCTTCGTTCCTCGCAGTGACAGGTTCAAGAGTTCAAGGGTTACTGCTTCGTTCCTCGCAGTGACAATTTCAAAGGACTATTTTCTATTTTCTATTTTATATTTTCTGATTGTTCAAGGGTTCAAGGGTTCAATGCTTCAAGATGTTAAAACCCAATCCAAAACTCGTCTGCGTTTAGCCCCTCCGGGGTTTGGGGTTACTTGTCTACTCAAGGGTTCAAAGTTATTGAACATTTTTTTTGTTTGAGGAATCTACTATTTTCGATTAACTATTTTCGACTAACTATTTTCTAATAACCATTAACGATTAACTTTTTACGAATAGATTTTCCAGCAAAGCAGTCGATTTCTCCCAGCTGAATTCTCTTTTCACAAAAGTATGTCCTTTTTTAGCCAGACTTTCGGATTTAGATTTATTTTTCAGAAGGTTTATGATATGATCTGCATATTCCTTTGCCGTATTTCCGATAAGTATTTCTTCATTTTCTTTTGCACCCAGCGCCTGGTTGGCAAGCAAGGATGTGATACATGGCATTTCCATCGCCATGGCTTCGAGGAGTTTATTCTGTAAACCGGTGCCTATACGCATCGGGGCAATAAAAATACGCGATTTTGAATAGCTTTCGCGGATATCGGGCAGCCAGCCGGTAACAGTAATATGGTGTGACCGTAACAACTGAACTTTTAAGGCCGGATTTGCTCCGGCTATTAAAAGTGTTGCATCTGGGTTTTGTTTCAATACTTCCGGGAATATTTTTTTTGCCAGAAACCGGGCCGCATCGATATTCGGAGGATAACCCATATTACCTATAAAAACTATATCATGCGTCTTTTCAGCAGCAAGCGGTCTGAAATATTCGTGATCTACTCCGTTGGGTACAATAACAACATCATTTCGGGAAGGATGTGGCAAGACTTCGCGATCAGGGAGAGAGATGATTGTTTTGTGTTCAAATTTATTGAAAATATCATGTTCATAACGGAGTAATCTTCTGTATTCCATCATATAGAATATTTTCAGGAGAGGCGATGATGATTCAGCCTGCCTTTTTGCGCCTAAGGAGAAAACATCCTGGTAATCCAATGTTTTCGGTATTCTGCTTTCTTTTACATATTCCGAAACCCGCGTCAGCTGGCAATAAATATGATCAGGATTGCATTTTTTAATCAGTAAATCAATTCTTTTCTGTGCACTCCGGCGGTAGAAATATCCTACCTGGAATGGATTTCCATTAAAGAAGGTAGTAACAGCACTCCGGATCAGTCCTGATTTCCGGGTAGGGATAAGGTGAATTTCACTGCAAAAAGTCTCCAGGTTTTTTATAGCCTCCGGATTTACCGGAGAGTCGCTGAGGGCACATAATATGATTTCGTTGTTCTTCGACAGGCAACGGATCTGGTGGAATGCCCTAAGCTTATCGCCTTTCTCGGTAGGAAATGGTATACGCGAAAGAAGAACAAATATTTTCATAAGGGTAAGGTCGCCAGAGGCTTTTAAAAAATTACAGATTCGCAATTCAGAAGGGGCGAAGGCTCAACAGGCGAGAGGTGATGATCTGAAATGTACAATATAAATGATGTGATTTTAATTGCGAAATCTTCTGGCATCGGCCTTCCAGCTTCTGTCTTCACACTGCACACCTCACAATTTAAGTTTAAATATCAGGCCTGTTTTTTCTTTACCAGTTCAGTATAAAAAGCAGTAAGTTTCAGCATTAGTTTATTGTTATCGTGTTCTTTGGCAATAAGCAAACGCGCATTTTTGCCAAGTGTATCGCGAAGTGTTTTGTCGTTACAAAGTTTAAAAATCGCGTCGGTAAACGATTTGGCATCCTTGGCAATAAGCAGGTGTACCCCATTCTCATAATTTATACCTTCAGCCCCGATCGCAGTGGTAATAATAGCTTTACCTGCAGCCATTGCTTCAACAATTTTAATCCTGATTCCGCTTCCTGAAAACAAGGGTACAACCATAATGGAATACTTCTGCATGTATTCCCATACATCAGGCACTTCTCCATCCACATTAATATGAGGAACTTTGAGCTTTAACAGCCAATCTGGCATATATCGTCCGGCCAGGTGTAATTCAATGGCTGGAAGTTTCCGGGTAACCGCAGGCCAAACCTCAGCCAGAAGCCATTTGATGCTCTCTTCATTCGGATACCAGTTCATTGTTCCGATATGAAACAACGAAGCTTCCTGTGGCTGCACAGGGTTTTCGTCCAACGATTCGAGGTTTATTCCAAACGGTATTGAAATAATATTGGTGCTGTGCGAAAGTCTGTCCAGATTGCGGGCATCAACAGGAGTTATGGCAATAATTCCATCCATTTTATTTAAAATACCGATCTCAAAACGCCTGAGTGAATGATATAAGTGATTCAGGTAAAATCTTTTAAATGGATTAGTGCAGTTCTCGGCTATTCGCTGCCAGATTTTGTGTTCAATATTATGTGCCCTGAGTACGACTGCGGCCTTTGAATATCTGCGGAGAATATCCAGGTAGGTTGCCATTTGCAGGGTTTCCAACTGTATGATATCGTATGTATCCCTACGAAGAACGTCAGTTATTTTATTAGCAAAAGTTTTAGTGTGAAACCGGGTAACATGGTACGATTTGCCTGAAAAAAAATTGAATAATGCGCCTGGTACTGTAATCGACAAGTCAATATCAACGAATTCAATATGCGTTTTTTCTTTGAAATCTGCAGGAATGGTTTCAGGGTCAACGGTATATTTAATTGTATTGGCAGCAAGCACCTTAACACTATGGCCAGCCTGGATCAATCCGCTGATCATGGCGTACATAGCAATAGGGCCTCCTTCGCGCTTTGGCCAGGGTGATTTATTACAGAGTACCAGTATTTTCATTTAGGGGATTTTGTTTTTTCTTGATTTTTTTGATAATATTCCGGAAGAAGTGTTTATAACTTTCAGCATCCATAATGTTTGAATCGGTAGCTGCTTTGTAAGCCAGGAACATGCCTATCGGAATGAAAATCATGGTCGACATCCACATGCCTTTCCACGGATCGGTTACAGCGGAGCGCACTGCTTTTTCACCGGTAAAGGAAATAACATGATAAGCTACAAACAGGAGTACTGAAATCACCAAAGGCATACCCAGGCCTCCTTTACGGATAATTGCGCCCAAAGGCGCGCCAATCAGGAAAAGTGCAAAACATGCAAATGAAAGCGTGAATTTCCGGTGCCATTCAATATCGTAACGTGCTTTCAATTCTACTTTTTCCTTCAGCATCTGACGGTTATATTCAAAGGATCCTTTTGCGTTTCGAGCCATGCCCAGGGCGTATGATGCTATGGTTTTTCTGTCCTCAACGGTCCTTTTTTCAAAACTCACACTTGCTTCGGCAGCAGGGAGGGTCTTTAATACACTATCAGTCAGCTTTGTCTTATTATAATTGGGGTAATAACTCATTAAGGAACCGCGAAGCGAGCCTACCTGCCTGCCAACTTCAGTCCCAAGGGAATCAGATGCGTATGCGAGTTGATGAACATTGAGCATGTAATAGGCATTCTTGAAAAATTCATCGTCTGACCGGGTCATTTTAAATTGTGAAAGATCAAACTTAATCACTTCGCTCGTAAAGCCGGTACGTTGAAAGGGGATTTTCTGGCTTTCCGAATTGCCTTTTTCTTCGTAATTTATACCATTAAAAAGAGTCAGCATCAGGTTATTGCCGTCAGCTGTTTGCTGCATGCGACCCGAATCAGCCATAACAAGCTTGGTGTTACCCTGGAACTGTGTGTGATCGTAAATCATAACCTTGCGGATAGTGATACCATCAGGTTCTTTCTTCCCGATCCGGATAACGTAACCCTGTAATCCTGAGTAAAATATGCCTTCACGGATATTGAGCGAAAGCTTCTTTTGCCTCACATCGTACAAGGTAGATCTGAACTTCAGGTTGGCATATGGGAAAATGATATTGGAGTAATAAAATGCGCCTATACTGATCAATAACGAGAAAAGTCCGAGTGGCATCATAACTTTACGAAGTGAAATCCCCGCAGCTTTCATTGCAACCAATTCATAGCGTTCACCCAGATTACCAAAAGTCATCAGCGACGCCAGTAATATGGAGATTGGTAATGCCATTGGAACGAAAGTGAACGAAGCATAAAACATGAGCTGCAGAATGATATTCCATTCAAGCCCTTTACCAACGAGTTCATCCACATACCGCCACAAAAACTGCATCAACAGAACGAATACTACAATAAAAAAAGTAGCTAACGCAGGCCCTGCATACGAACGAAGAATCAGCAGATAAAGTTTTTTCACAGATGTTTTTTTTGCAACCGGCAAAGGTACTATTTTAAGTGAACAGTGAATAAATAAAAGTGAACAGTGAATAGATAAAAGTGAATAGTGTTGCTTCGTTTCACTCGCAATGACAGTGTTGCTTCGCTTTGCTCGCAATGACAGTGAAGTAGGAAAAGTGAATTAAATAAATTTGGGGTATAGCGAAATAGTCAATGAAAAGCTCTGCTTGGCTGATCTCAAATTCAACGTGCAATTTTTTTTATCTTTGTCACAAGTTAGCTACTACTTTAACTATGGAATACCGGATAATAAATGTTGACAACAAGCGTGCCCAGAAACTCTTTCACGATGTAATACGTAAAATTTACAAAAACGACGTGAATTTTGTATGTCCGCCCGACGCGGTTATCGAAGGGGTTTTTACCCCGGCGAAAAATACTTTTTTTGAGCATGGCGAGGCAACCCGTTGGATAATAGTTGATGATAAGAATCAGTTGGTTGGTCGTGTTGCCGCATTTATTAACAGCAAAAAGGCATATACTTTCCAGGTGCCAACTGGTGGAATGGGCTTTTTTGAATGTATAGCGGATTACAAAGCGGCCGAATTACTGTTTGATACATGCCGCGCCTGGCTTGTTGAACGAGGAATGGAAGCCATGGATGGACCGATCAACTTTGGCGAAAACGATAATTTCTGGGGCTTGCTTGTCGAAGGTTTTATTCCGCAGTCATTTGGGATGAATTACAATCCTCCTTATTATAAAGACTTTTTTGAGAAATATGGATTCACAGTTTATTTCGAGCAGGTAACAAATTTAATCGATCTAACTAAACCATTCCCTGAACGATTCTGGAAAATTGCCGACTGGGTGAGGCAGAAACCGGGATATGATTTCAGGCATTTCTCATACAATGAATCCGAAAAATTTATTGCTGATTTTATCGAGATTTATAATGATGCCTGGCAGTTTCACGAAAATTTCACACCCACCGATCCTAAAGCTATCCGAAGCATGTTGGCAGAATTGAAATCACTGATGCTGCCCGAATTTGTCTGGTTTGCCTATCACGGTGAAGAGCCAATCGCTTTTGAACTTATGCTGCCCGACATCAACCAGATGCTCAGGTATTTTAACGGAAAAATTAATTTGTGGGGCAAACTGAAAGTTGCACTGATAGGGAAGAAACGTATTTTTACCCGTTCACGCATTGTTATTATGGGTGTGAAACCTCATTTCCAGAAATCAGGAATCGAATCTGCGCTTTTCTGGCATATGGATTCAGTAATGAAGAAAAATCCACAATATAAAGAGGTAGAACTCTCCTGGGTTGGTGATTTTAATCCTAAAATGCGCGCTCTTCACGAAGCTGTGGGAGGTAAATTCTCGAAACGACATATCACATACCGGAAATACTTCAGTGAGCTGAATGCTGCCGGACGGTCCATAATTATCCCGGTGGATACACGTGAGAAGGTGGTTAGCCAGGACTGATTTAGTGTCTGATCTTTCAATTTGAAATATTGTCCGGCATAATATTTCGGTAAGGCGTTAATTAACAACGTGCTATATATATGTGCGGTTATATTTACAATTTCTGAATTGAATTAAAAACATCAAACACAAAATGTTAAAGTATCGCAAGCCCCTTTACTTTTTCATTCTTAATTTAATGTTATCTGTTTTTCATTACTTATTAGTTCTGTCTTGTCCAGGTTAGGATAGAATGGAATCTTCGGTTCAAAGACCCAAGTCTCAAATTCCAAGCCTCAAATTCCAAGGGTGAGCCAACTATAAATTGTGGTTTAAAACTCCTGGAAATCATTACCTTGGAATTTGGAATTTGTAATTTGAATCTTGGTGCTTATTTTCTGACAGCCCTTTTCTCCCAACCCGATATTTTAGTCCAAAACATATACCGCTTTTTATATCTTTGCAGTCTGAAAACGGAGAAATGCTTCTGAGCGAAATCAAATTCCTTGTGCTGAAAGATATTAAGCTTGAATTCAAGCAGCGGTATGCCATTAACGGTATTCTGCTGTACGTGGTTTCTACCATATTCGTCAGCTATCTTTCCTTCGCCAAAATTATTGATCCTGCTACATGGAACAGTCTTTTCTGGATTATTATGCTTTTTGCGGCTGTGAACGCGGTTTCAAAAAGTTTTGTACAGGAAAGCACATCAAGGCAATTGTATTACTACACCCTTACAAGCCCGCAGGCAATCATTCTTTCGAAAATGATTTACAATTTTGTGCTGATGGGAGTGCTTTCTCTCTTATGCCTGCTTGTTTTTACTGCTTTGATGGGCGAATTTGTGGTCAATTACCCCTTGTTTATCAGCGCATTATTGCTGGGGAGCTTTGGTTTTGCTTCTTCACTCACCATGATATCGGCCATTGCTTCACGAACAAATAATAATTTTGCGCTGATGGCCATCCTGAGTTTCCCTGTGGTAATGCCTCTGCTGCTTATATTAATGAAAGTTTCAGCGGCTGCGCTCAGTGTAGGAACTGTTGCGGGCAATATGAAATTCCTTGCAGCGTTATTTATGCTCAATGCCATAGTGGTAGCCATGTCGTATATTTTATTCCCTTACTTGTGGCGCGATTAGGGTGTTGAGTTTAGAGTTATAAATTATGAGTAAGGCTGTCGTGAGAAGATAAGTGCTGAAAATAATTAGACTATCAGGAAGCGTTTTCTTTTTCAGCTTTGTAAAGCCTGATATATTCACAGGTCAATGAAAATAAATAAGTTACAAATCAGTAAAAAGACGTATGTACAATTTTTTGAAAAATAACTGGTGGAAACTTCTAGGCGTGCTGTTCATCTTATACAGTATTATTGCCGGTTTCCTCATTGATATTCCTGAAGTACAGGGGAATATCGGTCAATCGATGCGGAATTTGTTTTTTCATGTTGTAATGTGGTTTGCCATGATGGTCATGTTCGGAACTTCACTGGTTCGGAGTCTCCGTTATTTGTCAACCTTTGATATTAAACAGGATGTATATGCCATTCAAACCGTTAATGTGGGATTGTTTTTCGGCGTTTTAGGAATAATAACCGGCATGGAATGGGCTAATTTCACCTGGGGCACCCCCTGGACCAACGACCCGCAGTTAAATGGTGCTGCAATTACCATCCTGGCTTATTTCGCCTATCTGGTGCTCAGGCGTTCGATTGATGAAGAGAATAAAAGAGCCCGGATTGCAGCTGTGTATAACATCTTTGCGTTTGTAATGCTTATAGTTTTTGTTGGTATTCTTCCTAAACTATCCAGTGGTTCTCTGCATCCCGGCGCAGGTGGAAGCCCTTCGACTGTAAACAGTCTTGATTTTGCCATGCGACTTGTTTTTTATCCTGCCATAGCCGGTTGGATCATAGTAGGGTACTGGCTTACCGGGATCAGGGTAAAAATGGACTTTATAAGGCAACATCTTGATAATCCGGAATAGCCGGATTTGATTGCTAATAATGCCTGTTTTCAAAACATAAATAACTTTGCTTTGTTTAACAAATACAAATAGTGAAATGATAGAATCGAAAATTTTTGTAGTAATCATTGTTCTTTCAACCGTTCTGGTTGGGTTGGCCGTATATCTTTTCTGGCTCGACAGGAGGGTTACGAAAATGGAAAATGAAATTAAAAATAACAAAAACTAACCATGAAGAAGACCCATATTTTTATACTTGTATTTGTAGTTGCTGCCATTGGTGTAATAATGAGTCTGTTTGCCAACACAAGTACTTACACCGATTTTTCAGCAGCTGTTGATAATCCCGGTAAGGAATTTCACGTAATCGGGAAACTGGTTAAAGGCAAACCTATTGTTTACGACACAAAAGTGGATGCTAATAAATTCACATTTTATATGACAGACCAGAAAAATGTTGAACGGCTGGTAACTTACAATGGGGCCAAACCCCAGGATTTTGAAAAGTCCGAGCAGGTGGTTGTGATCGGGAAAATAGAGAACAACGCGTTTCTGGCAAGTAGCCTTTTGTTAAAATGCCCGTCAAAATACAATGATAAGAAACCGGAAACATTCGGTGATAAGGATTTTAAAGCTGTGGAAAAACCTGCAGCTAAATAGTAAAGGAGAAGGCCCGAAAGGCCTTCTTTTTGTGTGTCGGGCATGGTCATAACCTATAGGGTGCAAGTCCCGAATGAGTGTTGCAGTACATATCATTAGCTAAGAGCAAGGGTGTCGTGGGTGACTGCGAATCTGAAAGAAGCTGGCGGCAAATATTCGAGCCTACG
>CAIRMR010000061.1 GCA_903879715.1 uncultured Bacteroidales bacterium | reverse complement strand
CGGGGTATTTCCCTTCAATGTGTGATTGGCTTACTTGCTAAAGAGCGCTACAAATTTCCGCATTCTACTTGTTAGTTCCAATTAGCGCGTTTTTTTGACCGTGTAAGTCTATTCACTATTCACTATTCACTATTCACTAATTATTCTGTTCCCACAAGAGCAGTAAATTTTCTTTCCCCTGGCTTGCAAAGTAGTTGTCAAATTGCAGGGAGGGCATAAGTTTGTATAGTATGTTACGTTTAATCAGTTTACCAGCTTTTAAAATAAGTCTTTCGAGATAAGCGGTATCAACATCACCGCCAACCAGCAATATTTCGATATCGGCACTTTCCTTTCCGTGTGCAAAGGCACCGGTGAGGTACACTTTTTCCACTTCGCCCAGTTTCTCAATTACCTGTTCAACCAGTTGATCAATTCCCAGGTGCTTGCGCATAAGACTTTGTATATCAGGGAAGAGAGGGTGCAAAGAATTGGCTGAGAAGAATTTACGGTTTCCTTCGGAATGAGAGGTGAGGAGACCGGCTTTTTCGAAACGGTTGAGTTCGAGGCGTATGGCATTGGTCGATTCACCGAATTCAGCTTCAAGTCCGCGCAGGTATGCCTTTGTGCTGCTGTTCAGGAAGAACTTTAGCATCAGCTTGATACGGGTTTTGGAAGTGATAAGGCTTTCGATCATGTGGTTCCTGGTGTCGAGTAGCTAAATTACTCGTATTATGCTAAGTTTAGCAATAAAATCGCATAATTTTATTCACAAAATGCAAAATTGCTGATATTCATTAGTTTAACTTTAGTGGGAAAGTAAAATAAAATTACATATAGGGTTTGAGGGAGTGAAAAGTGTTGCTTTGCTTTGCTCGCAATGACAGTAAAGAGCGCTGAGCGGAGGCGGCTGAGCGGAGGCGGCTGAGCGGAGTCGAAGCCAGTCGAAGCCAGTCGAAGCCAGCCGAAGCCAGCCGAAGCCAGCCGAAGCGTGAAAAGTGAAAAGTGAAGAGTTTTGAAAGTGAAAAGTAAAAAGTGGGTTTATCTTTATTAGGCCTTATTTTTCGGTCAGTTTATCTATCATCTCACGAGCGTTGAGTTCGATTTTAGAAAAGGCAAACCACTTTTTGCCCAAATCCTTTAATGAGGCTCCGATGTGGTAAACGATGTCATTATCAATAATCAGAAAACGATCGTGTGATTTAGTAAACGTTTTAACTTCAACATTGGGGTATTGAGCATTAAATTTTTTAAAATCCAGTTTAAATTGTGCCGAAACATTTGCCGTATATATTGTAGCTTCAACATTTGAATTTCTTTTTGACAAGAGTAAAAACACACTTTCGTCGACATAATTGTCAATTAAAACTATTGACGTTGTTGCTGATTTAATAATTTCTGATACAAACAGGTAAGCATCGAAGATTTGTCCGTCGTAGAAAAGACCTTGTTTAGGCGGAAGATGAGTATTGATAAGTAAGTCAAATTTCTGGTCATGTTCCTTAAGTTTGTTTTCAATTTTATCTATACGATGGTTAAGAACGTACCCTTTCAGAAGATAATCCTTTAGAACCTGGTTAGCCCAAATACGGAATTGAGTTCCACGCTGCGATTTTACGCGATATCCAACAGAAATTATGACATCGAGATTGTAGATTTTAGTTTTATATTTTTTTCCATCCTCGGCAGTTAGTAAGGAATCCTTACATACTGAGTTTTGTTCTAATTCCTTCTCTTTAAATACATTGCCAATATGAAGCGTAATGTTATTCCGTGTTGTTTGAAACAGTTCGGCCATTTGAGCCTGTGTTAGCCATACAGTTTCATCCTCTAATTTAACCTCTATCATTGAGGTTGCATTATCTGGTTGATAAATTAGTACTTCGGCTTTTGACATGAGATATTTAGTAATAGAAAAGATAATGTTTTAATTTGACTATTTGGTAATACAGCTAATGGATCATTTGGTTTTGTGGCAGTATTATCAATTAGATATTTACTTAAAAATAACAACTACTCCCCAACAGCAGCATCCACCTGTACTTATGAGGCAGCAGGAAGTAGAAGGTTGTAACCACTACGAAGAAGAGGGCGAAGTGGAATGAATTAAAGAGCATTATTTAAGTGAAGAGTGTAGTTAGTGAATAACGAATAGTGAATAGTGAATAATGTGTGCTAATGGAGATTATTTTTTGCTGTATTGATACTTGCAGTTAGCATTTTGATTATTTCTACATTGTCGGTCAGTAGGTCAAGTGCAGTTACTTGTGTGATGAAATCGGAATCGCGTAACAGGCAGGTCCAATAATCACATTCGTTAGCTTCTTTTAATGCTATGCTCATTTTTGAAATAAAGTCGGGTTTTGATTGTCCATATTCTGCTTCGCGGACCAATGCGCCAGGGGCTGTGCCCGATTTAAGAAACTGCTTGCTCAGAACGTATTCTTTGTGCTCAGCAATAATTTGTTTGTAAACCTTTATAACCTTAAGGGCAAATGCGTAGGTTTTCTGCTTTAGAATGCTTTCTTTCATGACAAATTAACTCATTAAATTGTAGATTACTTTACACTTTTCACTATTCACTATTCACTATTCACTATTCACTATTTCCCAATGGCCGCCTTTTTCTGCCCCAACTCGTTTTAAGATATTGCGTTTTTTAAGTTTCTCAATATCTCTTTGAACTGTTCTGCCTGTTGTTTTTAATATTTTAGCGATTTGAGATGCTGAGAGCTGTTTATTCTCAGTTATTAAAGTAATAATTATTTTTAACCTTTTATCTACGACATTATCTACGACATTATCTACGACATTATCTACGACATTATCGGTGACTTTATCGGTGACCCTATGGTTGACTTTATCGGTGACTTTATCAGTGACTTTATCAGTGACATTATCGGTGACATGTGATTTGCCCGTTGATTCAGATACATGTCTTTTAATGGTTACCATTATGCCACCCATTGTAGCATTAAATTCAGGAGCAGGTAGCCCTGCTATGGTAAAACCATTGATAATTTTAGCTATGCCACGGCCCCAGGCTTCAATAAAACCAGCTTTAAAGAAAATATCAGCTATATTTTTATTGGCAGGCCTGGATGGGTGTTTCCCAAGTAAGGTTTCAATAGTAAAATCTTCGGGTAAGCGTCCTTCGTTCCAAAGAACAAGTTTATCATTATACACGCTAAGTTGTATAGGTGCTCCGGTATAATCTTTATTTACCCCGTTAGATAATTTTTTAATCTGGTTTTTATATATCGTTTGCCCCAAGATGTTTTAAGATATTTTTCTCTATGTGTAGCATCTTGTTGGTTTAAACAAGCTTCAAAATAAACTAATTTAAGTGGTCTTCTATTTTTTGTTGAAGTGACATTTCCATTTTCATGATCTTTTAGTCGTTGGTCAATATCATGGGTATACCCAACATAAAAGTTTTTGTCAAACTCGCTTATTAAAATATAAATAAAGTACATATTCATGAGTATCTAACGGGGTGAATAGCATTGAATATGGCCTCACGGAGTGCTTCTGCGGGTATCTCCAGTTGCTCGATGCGCTGCAAGCCTTCATAATGGATTGGTGAAATGAGATATTTGGATTTGAGGATATCCATTACCTTATCAGCCATTTGCAGTATATTTCCCTCAACTACGTCCTGAAAACGCAAATCATCATCACCATCAATAAAACGTCCGATTTTAAATGAAACAGAAGGGAAAAAGCGAGAAGGCCTTTTGCCAAATAATAATATGGCAGCATTTTTTAACTTATGGCCTTCTGTTATCAGGTCCAGATTTTCGAGTGTCGTTTTTAAATCATCACTTCCGGTATTTTCAGCTAATCGCTTACTGATTGAAGCTTTTTTAAAGAAATATCGGATAACATCAGCATCAATATCCTCTATAGCAGCATTTTCGCATGGTAAATCATCCCATGTGCGCCCCAGGCGTTTCAGCAGGAACTGATGCAATGCATTTCCTTTCAACTCTTGTTTAGTGCTTCCGGTCCGGAAATGATATATACCTTTATATGAAACAGGTACGCTGGAAGGTGAAACAATGATTTCCAGATATTTTTTATTATCAGCTTCCATAAGATTCACTTCGGCTACGATTCCCAGGTAATTTACAATTTTATTCGGAATGTCTTCCATCAACTTATTAATATCCGGCAGACCTACAACCTTACCATTATCATCAATACCAATGTATATTTTTCCTCCGCTGGCATTAGAAAATCCTGAGATCCATTTCAGGTATTCGTCTCGCCAGGAAGTTTTATACTCAATATTTTGTGTTTCGGTCATTGGTATTTAATATCAAAATCTTACTACCTGTGAGGCAGCAGGAAGTAGAAGGTTGTAACCACTACGAAGAAGAGGGCGAAGTGGAATGAATTAAAGAGCATTGTTAATTTGGGAATGGGTTAGTGAGTGAATAGTGAATAGTGAAGAGTGAATAGTGAACAGTGAATAATGAATAGTGAATAATGAATAGTGAATAGTGGAGAGTGAATAGTGTTGCTTCGTTTCACTCGCAATGACAGTGTTGCTTCGTTTCACTCGCAATGATAGGGAATATGGAAGGGAATGGGTTAATGTGATAATTTATTCGCTTCGCTTCCCGCGAAAAAGCGGGACAAGCAATGAGATCGCTGCGCTAAGTTGAGGATGTGGAGATGTGAGAATTTGAAAATGTGCTAATGCGCTAATGCGTCAAGTTGATAGCAGCATCCTTTCAATGCAAGATTTCTGTACTATTAGTGTGTGTACCCAGGTAATTTAATTTTACAAATCAAAATGATGCTTTAATCTTTGTTTTGAGATAATCCTCAATCTCGGCAGGGCTTACCTTATATTTTGGTTTTAACTGTTCAAATCCGTTATCGATAGTAAACCTGGCACTATTGGTTAGTATAGCCAGAAGATTTTTGGTTGTTAAAATATGACCGGAGTAATTTAACGACAATTCAACAAGTTTTTTTAAATCGATACCATGTTGAAGTATAGCATATATATCGTAATAATCGCGAAAATTACTCCTGCGCAACATTACTTCCATTTTCATAGCACCAATTGCTTCAATATCGGCAAGCCATATATTGTCATTTAAGTGAACCGGAGCTGTAATCGGAGAGGATTTCCCGGAAGCGTAAAATGAGATTTTTACACCGGAAACCACAAATTCAACGTGATTAAAATCCCAAATATCCCGTGCTTCAATAGTTCCAATTGTTGATAATTCTTTTTCAATGGCAACCCAATCAACCTCCGGCTTTTGCATTTTCTCTGTTTTCCAACACATAAAATCCAAATCTTCGCTAAGCCGGGTATCCAATTGCAGAGCAAGAGCTGTTCCCCCTACAAGGAAATACGGCTTTATGCATTCCAGCATGGCAACCTGATAAAAAAGTTTACCGGTGTGGGGTGCTAAGGATATCATGCAAGTTGGTTATAGTGCTGATTAATAGTTGTTTTGATGTATCGGTCTGGATTTTTTATACCGAAATACATCCAGGCAAGCAGTTTGTTCAGCGTATGGTAATAGTCGCCCTGAGGCACTACACGGTTACGCCATACTTGTTTTATCTTTTTAGATGAAAATAGTGTAAATAATAGATTGATTTCTTCGAGATCAAGGTATATGAGGGTTTTTTCTATTAAAACATCATCAGGGATTTCCTGAGGTATTTTAACAGACCAAAAGCTGTTGGAGGCTATCAGTTTTTGGATTAATATTTCCCTGTCACTGTTCATCAATCTGAATTTTATTTTTGTTTTACAAAGTTAGTTAAATACTGCTAATGTGCTAAGGCGATAGTGTGCTAATGCGTTAATGTGGTAATGTGTGAATTTATTAGCTGCGCCAATGAGATCGCTGGGCTAAGTTGAGGATGAGGAAATTTATTCGCTGCGCTGATTTGAAAAGGTGAAGCTTTTTATTGTCTTCTTCTCTATCATTTTTAAATCCATCCCCGTAATTCAAGAAACAGCTGACATGATCCTATATTTTCAATCAGGCTGGCTGACAGTTCAATAGCTTGGGGTACCAGGTCCCGAATTGCATCCGGAAGGTACTCATGAGCAATCTGATTTCTGAGATCTCTTATTTCGATCATTTGATCGGCAGAACGCAGCATATCCATTTTTTCGCACTGATTCATCATATCGATAAAAGGCGCAAAAGGCTCATGCAACAGCATCCAAACTGACCGGATAACTTTTTGAGTGAAAATATCAGACGTGCTGTTAAATTTGGACGTCAATGAATCGAAAGATTCCAATTCTTCAAAAGTGTACCTTTCCTTAATGCCGATATCCTGGCATTTAGAAACAGACAATTGCAGCGTATTTACAGCTGCCTGTAATACTTCCCATTCGGACTTGAGAAGATTGATTAATAACAGATCATTTGTCATAGCTGGACACATTGTTGGTTAATCAATTTTCGGAAAGAAGAATCATTTGAATAGGTAAAGTTAACCAAATCAATTTTTTGCCAACCAAATTTTTTTATAAAATTTAACCTGATTTTCCTGAAGATGCGTTTGTCTGCCGGTTCATCTGTTAAAATCATCAGGTCGATATCACCTCCCCTTGAATTGTCATCAGCTCTGGATCCGAATAGGAATACAGTCGATCCAGGTATTTCTGCCTGAATGATCTGTTTCAGATAAATGGCTATTTCAGGATTGAGGCGCATTGTTTGGAGTGTAGAAGAATGTGGTATGTGTTAATGTGATAATGTGTTAATTTGAAAATTTGAGGATTTGAGGATTTGAAAATGCAAAAATGAGAAGTTACTATGATATTTGGAAAGTTTTGTAAGTTTTATGAATTACGAATACCACTCACAATCTTTATCGCTTTCTTCACATCATTAACCCCAAAACCGCCACCTGCAAGAATATCTTTATAGGAAGTTGTATGCAAATCTGCAAATCCCTCGCTAAATTCCAGTTCCTGCGCTTCAGGAATTTAAAGATTCAAGGATTTAAAGATTAGAAATCAATACTGTCCTAAACGTTTTGTAATTGAAGTAAAGGTATAAATATATCAGGGTTTTAGGTTTCAATTTATTCGTTTTCAGAAAAGAACCCCTTGTATCAGGTTTTGCGTTTTATCTATACCCACATCTTCTTCAAAT
>CAIRMR010000060.1 GCA_903879715.1 uncultured Bacteroidales bacterium | reverse complement strand
TACAGCCGCTGAAATCGACATATTTCCTCCAAAACAAGTCGCATTCACAGGTGTTAATGCCAGGTCAAGGACATCTGGCTGAGTTACGCTTGCACTCTCTGTTACTAAACAGCTGTTATCTGAAATCCTGCGAAGAATAAGGTTATGGCTTCCTGCTGTAAGGCTGCTGAATACAACCGGGCTGGCAGCAACACCCGCGAATGCGCCTCCGTCAATATTGATCTCCAGGTCACTGAGTGGTGTTCCGGTTACAGCCGCTGAAATCGATGTGTATCCATCCGAACAAGAGACGCTTGTAGGTGTTAAAAGCATACTTATGGCATCAGCTTGAGTTATCGTTATGCTTGTTTGTGTTTCACACCCATTTAAATCCCTGACTGTAACCTCATAAATGCCTACAGAAAGGCCACTCAAATCTTCTGTGTCTGGACCTATTATCAATCCATCCCTGCTCCAGGAATATGTGTAGGCGGGAGACCCATCGGTTACAGTCAGATTAATTGCTCCTGAGCTATTGCCATAGCAACTTACATTGGTTTGATCTTCTAAAGTAACTGGTTTCGAAGTAACAGTTAAAGTTACATTCTGACTAAAAACCTGTGTACAGTTAGGAAGAACACCAGTAACTGTAATCTGGGATATTTGTAAAGTCTGACCGTTATTGGAAAGAGAAAGATTGGGAGTTGTAAATGCACTGTTGCCCGTAGCATCGGCTATAAGTCCTGTAACCGCTGGCAGAGCAACGCCATTTATGCTATAATCCAGTGTGAATACAGTGCCAGGGATTAAGCCTTCAAGATTGATAGTTGCAGGGGAATTTTCACAAACGGCTGAAGCTAAAGTAGCACCACTTAAAGTAGGTTGTTTGATTATAGTTACCGTTGCTTCCCCGCTTTGAGATTGCGAACAGGTATTTGCATCGCTTACGCTCACAATATTATACTTGTCGATGCCTGGTGTTCCGGTAACTGCATAAATGGTTACAGGATTTCCCTGTGTTGTGTTTGTATTAACACCGCCATTAAAGGTATAGGTAAAAACATATGGTGCGGTACCACCTGTTCCCGTAAAAGTAATCATGGGCAAAGTCTGATTCTGACAAACTGTAGTCGAACCCGAAATTGTTGCAGTTGGTAACTCGTTTACTGTTACGGCAGCATTATTTACTGCATTATTGCCATCTGCATCTGTGACTGTTACTGAATATGTCGTTGTACCTGGTGTAGCCGTTGAAGGCGTAATTGATTGTGTGGTTTCACCGTTTGGTGACCATAAATAGGTGAATAACGGAACTCCTAATGGGTTAGCAGATAGGGTTAATAAAGTACCCTGACATACTGTTAATGATGGTGTTGAGCTTATGGTTACCGAAAGTGATGCTGGTATTAAGGATATTCCTGTAAAATCAGCAACTGAACTTGTAACCCCTGAAGCTGAAATAGCATGTACCACTATTGGATTATTGTTCTGCCATGATGCCCCATCCCACATTCCGGTAATTATGTTGGCTATGTTTCCGGTAATATCATCACTTGAATTTGAAAATGTTCCTGTAACATCATATGTAAATGAACTTATTCCCGAAGCAGAAACCGACCAGTACCTGGAAATATAGTCCGTTGCGTTTGTATTATCAGGATGCAGGCCATCAGTAACTTTTACTCCCGCATAAGCTCCGGAAGAATACATGCCAGAAGTAAAATCCAACGTAATGGGTGAATACTCCGCAGTACTGGTAATATCGCCCACGGGAAACATATAAGAACCATCCGTAGTAAATAATCTGCGACATTCGCCGGTACCATCTGCTACTATCATATTTGAAACAGTTGGAGAGCCTGCTACCACTGCAGAACCCAGGGTAAGATTGTACGAGCCTATATTCAATCTTCCATCAGTTAAAGTCAAAGTGCCAACTATTGAAATGCTGTCTCCCAGTATTGCCCCGGCTGAATTATCAAGAGTTAAATTGTTAAATATTGATTGCTGGGATCCTCCTATACTCTGAGCAGAAGCACCATTGAACTCCACTGTTCCCCCATTGTGATCAAATGTTCCATCGTTAATGAAATCACCGGTAAGGCTTAGGACTCCTAATGTGGATTTCAATGCACCTTGATTGATAGTTAAAGAATTGATTGCTATAGACTGTGAACTAAAACTAAGCTCGCCGGGGCCATTTTTCACAATGCTGCCGGTTCCGGCTGAAGTATAAACAACTCCCGGGATATAAACAGTTGAAAAAAATGGAGAAGTAACATTGATTGAAAGGAGATTTGCTTTCAGGTTGAGTACGCCAAAAAGCAATAGATCGCCGATAACGCTATTGATACCGGTAAAAGCTCCATCAATGTCAATCGGGCCAAGCCATACATTCGTACCACTTACGTTTACCAGTGCACTACCCGAAATTCCAGTCCCTGCAAGGCTTAAGGATTCGTTTATAAACATTACCGGGGCGCTTTCCAGTTCCAATTGAGCTGCATTATTAACGATAATACCATTGGAAGGGGTGCCTGCGCCTTGCCCGTTTTGGAGGTTCAAAATACCCGCATTAACCGTAGTTGTTCCGTTAAAAATATTAGTGCCAGATAAGATTAATTTTCCTGTCCCATTTTTAATTAAATTTGTTGCTGCACCGCTTATCTCACCTGAAATGGTCAATGTACCGTTTATCGTTACTGATGCATCAGCAGGTAAAACCAATTGACAGGATATTATTGCGATACCTGAGATATTGCTAACTGCAACTCCTGCATTACCGGCTATTGTTAAAATACCCGGACCCAAAATTGATCCGTCAGCCATATCTGTTATTGTACTGCAAGTCCCATCCACGTTCATTGTAACAATAACTCCTGAACTGATTGTAATATCATCCCCTAAACCGGGGAAACCTGATCCTCCCCAGGTAGCTGCATCATTCCAATTCCCATTCTGAATTGCAGTAAAAGAAGCTCCTTCAGCCATATTCCCAAAAGAGAGAAGTAAAACGAACAACTCTATCAGAATATAATGCTTGAACCGGAGTATTTTTTTCAATGTTGTAACAGGCTTAACTTTGACTTTTTGTACTGATCTATTTTTGTTTTTAAACAAAAATAATTTTGCATATTGCACGTAATCAACACAATATGCGGTACTTTTATCGCATCCTGTATTATGGGGCTTTTTCCATACAGGCAATCAGGCGAAATTCTATTAAATTACGCATAGTACTGCACTAATTTATAAACTTTTATGGCAAAAGTAATAGCATTCAGGTGCTAACAGAAGAAATATTTAAGATTTCCTCATTTTCTTTCTATACCATTCCCGGATTCTCATGTTTCATTTCAGAATACTTTTCATAATCAGATTGTTTAACTCAATAAATGTAATGATCTGGAACAACCTTAAATCAATCAAATTTGGACAAGATGGCTGTGCCTGTGAGAAATTCTCTCTCTGTTTTTCATTTTAGAATACAGATGCAAAATTATGTTATTACAATATTATTTATTGATTTGGCAATAGTATTATTCATAAAATTATATTTATAATTTTATGAATAATTAAGGCGCAATAGCCATCATAGTAAAGTAAAAATTTCAAAGATCCGGCTCTTGCCTGAAAAGCGCTATTTACATTTCATTTACAAACTTTTACATTTAGTTTGTATTGTTTTACATTTCCTTTAATCCTTGCTTATTATTTCAATGGATATTTGCAGTAACTAATTTATTTATCGGAAACATATGAAAAACCTACTTCTAATTGCTATCATTACAGTACTTGGCTTTTGCCAGGTTACTGCTCAAAATGCAAGCCCTGTTGCTGTGTCAACAACAGTTGTTAATCCTAATGCTCCCAAAGCAAAATGGGATAAAACTATCAGTGATTTTGGGGAAATAGAACAGGGGATACCTAAAGAGGCTGAATTTAAACTTACTAATGATGGGAAAGAGCCTTTACTGATACAGATGGCAAAAGCCGGTTGTGGTTGTACAAACCTTAAATATTCCCAGGAACCTGTTTTGCCAGGAAAAACCACCATTATTGCAGCCACATACAACGCCGCGGCTATGGGACCATTCACAAAAAGCATTACAGTAACTACCAATGCCGATCCTAATCCAGTAATGTTACTAATTAAAGGAAGCGTTATTCCTAAAAAATAAAGACTTCTTTCATTCAGTAGTACTAAAAAAAGCGGCCGGATTTATTTCCCGCCGCTTTTTCTATTTATCCGTATTATCAACTCCTGATGGCGGTGGCAATCTTCGTGCATCCTTCAATGCTTTGCTGATAATCCACTCCAATTGCCCGTTGGTACTGCGGAATTCGTCAGCAGCCCATCGCTCGGCAGCGGCATAAACTTCTTCATCAAGGCGAAGGGCAAAAACTTTTTTCTTCGACATCTAATTTATTAATTACCGTATTTCTTCAACGAATTATTTATTTTAGCTTAATCCAGTTAACTATTTCTTCTAAAACTACCGGCGAAATAGTCTGTTCAATCTGAGCGTATTCGGCTGGTAAGCCTGTTTTACATTCCTGGAACAGATGATTCAGATTTGGGAATTCTAAAGTGGTAACATTCTTGTTTCCGCCTTTTAGCAAGGCTGCCTTAATGACAGGGAGATTCTCATTAGCCGGTACCTGCAGGTCCTTTTCACCGTTAATCGCTAAAACACGGCACCCCACTTTTTCCAGTGTTGGTGCAGGGTCGTACTTGATAAAGTATTGCATCCAGGGATTTGAAATCTGATCGACCTGTAGTTTTACAAAATCAATATCACTCATTCCCGCAGGCTTTTGAGAATCAGGCGATTCTTTTAATTTTTGTACTAAGAAACCTGTGAGTTCTTTCTTCAAGGTATCCGTGTTATTGCATTTGATGACAAGATCAAATACTTCGCTATTAATTTCGTGCGTTTTCTGTAAATCATTTTCCGATACTCCTGAGGCCCTGCCAATCAATTCCTGTTGAAGTAAAAGCAATTGATTACCAGGGATTCCTGTGCCTGCCAGTAAAACTATAAAATTTACATCTTTTGATTTTGACGCGACCATAGGAGCGATTATTCCTCCTTCGCTGTGCCCTATAAGCCCGATTTTCTTTTTATCAATTTCCTTTCTCGTTTTCAGATACGATACAGCTGCTTCAACATCGGAAGCAAAATCACGGGAAGTTGCAGTTTTAAATTCGCCTTCTGATTTTGCTACACCTCTGTCATCATAGCGTAATACAGCGATTCCGTTTCTTGTTAAGTAATCCGACAGCACAAGAAACGGTTTATGGCCCAAAAGTTCTTCATCCCTGTTTTGTGGCCCGCTTCCGCTGATTAAAACAACAACCGGGAAAATCCCTTCTTTTGCTGGTAAAGTCAGCGTTCCGGCTAATAACAGCTTCGCCTTCTCATTCCTGAAAGTAACTTCTTCCGAATAGTACGGATAGGGTTTTACAGGTTCCTGTGGCCTGATTAATTTAGGTTTTTCAATACTATCCCGCTTTAAATTCATCGCGAACGACTGACCTCTCTGCATTAAAGTCCCTGTGATACTATCCGCTTTAAATTCGCCCTTATACTCAATTCCCGCATTTGAAACCTTTAAATTCAGAATTGAATTTTCAAAAGTGGTAGAAGTAACAGGAATGCCCTTTGCGTTCTGGTCCGGGCTATCCATTGTAGAGGTATATCCGGTATCTGTTTTTGTAATGTTAAAAACTACTCTTAAATGGATTCCACTCACTTTCAGGACCCCGTTCCAATGACCGGTAATATCCTGGGCAAATGCTGCAATGGAGAGTAAACACAGTAGAAATAAGGTTGTTATCTTTTTCATTGCAATTGAAGTTAATTTTTTTGTCACTATTTCTGCGTTAACATTTTCTCAAGGGCGCGTTTCATTTCCTCCTGTTGGTGAGTGCCGAACAATATCTGACTTCTGTTTTTCAGTGTAACCCGTATTCCAATATTTCCGCTTACATTAAACGCTGTTTTTCGGGACAGCAAACGTCTTCGCCAGCCCCATCCTCCAAACTCCAGAACAGGCCTGTATTTTGCTACTTCCACATCAATAATTTGTTCAAGCGGGATATGCCGCATTTTCCGGATCAAAGGTGTGAATTTATACCTTATTCCATCCGTCCAAATCTCGGTTACGAGACTTCCGTTCAGTATAAAAATGAAAACCGTACTCACCACTACAAATGATCCAATGCTGCTCCAGATCAGGCCGTTATTACTCATTGGCTCTTCTCCATAAGGTTGGCCAAGGTATAGCTGCTGGTAAAAACCCACCCCAAATCCACCAACAAGTAGTATGATGGTAGCTAGCATCAGCCATGGCGCTATAGTCTGGCGAAATGATTGTTCTTCCCGGTAGATAAGCCTTGACACCATGTTAATAAATTGAGCCGGCATTTACTACAGGCGATGCATCTTTATCCGAACACAGCACAACCAGCAGGTTGCTGACCATCACAGCTTTGCGTTCATCATCCAGATCTACAATTTTCCTGTCCGATAGTTTATTCAGAGCCATTTCGACCATACTCACTGCTCCTTCAACAATTTTAGTGCGGGCTGCTACCACGGCGGTTGCTTGCTGCCGCTTGAGCATAGCCTGGGCAATTTCTGCTGAATATGCCAGGTGGGCAATACGTGCTTCAATTACATTAATACCGGCAATAAGCAGGCGTTCCGAAAGTTCTTTTTCCAGTACATGATTTACTTCCTCACCACCGCCGCGAAGAGTTATATCCGTTTGTTCATCATCAAAATTGTCGTAAGCATAATGACCTGCCAGTTTTCGTACAGCCGATTCGCTTTGTATTTCAACAAACCTGTTGTAATCATCAACCTGGAAAGCGGCTTTAAACGTTTCTTCAACTTTCCACACCAGAACAATTCCAATCATGATAGGATTGCCGAGCTTGTCGTTAACTTTAAGCAACTCACTGTTAAAGTTACGGGCACGCAATGAAATCTTCTTTTTCACGAAAAACGGGTTAACCCAATAAAATCCGTTACGCTTTAAAGTCCCCTTATATTCGCCGAAAAGTGTTAGCACCGAAGATTCATTCGGATTAATTACCAGGAATCCCGTTGCCATAAAAGTGGCAAAAAGCAGGCATATTGGCCCCACGATTACACCAAACAATTGCTGGTTGAACATCACCAGCATTAAAATGCCACCAGCCAGAAAAGCCAGTAGAATTGCCAGGCCCATATAGCCTGTTGAGGTTGAATCTAATTTCTCTTTTTCCATTTTTGTATGATATTAAAATGATATCACAATGATACAACAATTTTTATATAATCCGACAAAATGAATAAAATTTTTTTTCTGAAAAGCATGAGTTACTTTTGCAGCTAAAGCAACCGAAAAAATGATTAGAGCTTATAAACATATTTTTTTTGATCTTGATCATACTTTGTGGGATTTTGAGCGGAGTGCCGAAGAAACAAAGCGTGAAATGTTTGAAACATTGAAACTAAAGGATAGAGGCATTGAAAGCTACGAAGCATTCAGGGAAAATTACGTTGGTATAAACCTGGATTTATGGGCTTTGTACAGGGTAGATAAGATCGGTAAAGTGGATCTGAATTTCAGGAGATTTTATGATACTCTTTGCAAAATGGGAATTGATGACCGAAGCCTGGGCGAAGCAATGGCATCAGGTTTTATTGATGGAATTTCATCGAAAACTTACTTATTCCCATTTGCCAAAGAAACCCTGGAATATCTTTATAAGAGATATCCTTTGCATATTATTACAAATGGGTTTGAAGAAGTGCAGTTCAGGAAGCTGAAAAACTCAGGAATGGATCGCTATTTTACCAGCGTGATTACCAGTGAGGAAGCCGGATCAAAAAAACCGGATGCTGAAATTTTTCAATTCTCGCTTCGCAAAACCGGTGCCCTGGCAGATGAAAGCCTGATGGTTGGAGATGATCTTTTGGTTGATATGGCGGGTGCCCGACAGATGGGTATAGATCAGTTGTATGTAAATCATGAAAAGAAAATACATGATGAACCGGTTACCATGGAAGTGTTTTCGCTGGAAGAGATAATGGAATTGCTGTAAAAAAAAGTTAATAGTAGAATAGTTAATAGAAAATAGTCAATAAAGGAAATCCATTGCCCTGGCCTTCAGGCCGGGGGAATAAATGAAATAGTAAACAGAAAATAGTCAATAAAGGAAATCCATTGCTCCGGCCTTCAGGCCGGGGGATCAAAAAAAGCATAAAAAAACCCGCCTCAATGAGCGGGTTTTTAATTTTCTATTATTTCTTAGTTCGTTTTAGGAACAGGAGCATCTTCTGTTTTAGCTTCGCCTTTTTTGCTGCAGCTTTTTGCTTCAGCTTTGCTACATGATTTAGCACAACCTGAAGCATTTGCTTCACCTTCTTTAGCACAGGCAGCTGTTTTTGCGGTACTGCTTGCACAGCAGGCTTTTGCAGGAGTTTCTTTGCTGGAGCTAACTTTTTCAGTTTTAGCTTTCTGAGCTGATGTTACTTTTTGAGCTGATGCTGTTGAAACAGTAAACGCAAAGATAAGCGCGAATAATGATATTACAAGTGCAACTTTTTTCATAGATATGATTTATTTAATGGTTACTAAAAATGAATAACGCAAAAGTATTATGAATTGTTGGACAAGCAGACACTTATTTTGTTAAAAATATGTTAATGATTTATTCCAGCTTAGCCGGGTAAACTGGAATACATATTAATACCTGCCACAGATTGCGCAGATTTCACAGATTAAGACGAATTATCCCGGGTTAATTTTTTACAAGTAAATTGTAGAAAATAACTTGTAATCTGCGGTAATTTGTGAAGGGATTCCACATGCTCCGCACTGCTCTGTGGCTTTGACAGATAATCAGGGTCTGAAAAATAGTTCGAAAATCTAATGCTTCCCTTTGCCAAGTATTGCAATCGGCGTAATTCCACCCTTAACTTTTTGCTCCAGCGAAACTTCAACCATAGAACCTAATGGCAAGTAAAGGTCAACCCTGCTGCCAAACTTAATAAATCCCAATTCCTTGCCTTGCACAATACGCTCATTGGTTTTTGAATAACATACAATCCTGCGGGCAAGAGCCCCGGCAATCTGTCGTATCATTATCGGGCCGTATTTCTGATGTTCAACCACCACTGTATTTCGTTCGTTTTCGGTTGAGGATTTTGGGTGCCAGGCTACAAGGAATGATCCCGGCCAGTAATTAGTATATACAATTTTACCGGAAACAGGATACCGGTTAACATGCACATTATTAGGCGACATGAATACCGAAATCTGTAATCGTTTGTCGTTAAAAAACTCATCAACAAACACTTCTTCAATAGCTACAACTGTACCATCGGCAGGACAGAGAGCAATGTCACTATCCTCGACCAGTTCGCGGAAAGGCATCCGGAAAAACCTGACGACAATTATCCAGCAAACGAGTATAGCAAGATATCCGATGTAATGGAAGATAGTCTGTACAGGAAAAAAATAATGCATTGCAATCAACAACACAATAGCAACAGTAGTAGATGCGGCAATGCTGTTATATCCTTCTTTATGTATTTTCATTAATAAGCAGCGTGTTAAATTAGCGGCAAAAGAGTGCCAAATATACGAATACAAATGGAACAGAGAGTAAAACAGCATCAAAACGATCGAGGATGCCGCCATGTCCCGGAAAAAAATTGCCTGAATCCTTTATCCCTAAGCTGCGTTTTAACATCGACTCAACCAGGTCGCCGAGTGTACCTGAAATTACAATTATTACCGACAGTATCATCCATTGCGGGCTGTCAAGTTGTTTGAAGAAATGCGAAAGCCCCCATGCTACAAGTAAAGCAAAAACAGCGCCGCCTATACTTCCTTCCCATGTTTTACCCGGGGATATGCGTTCAAAAAGCTTGTGTTTCCCGATTACAGATCCAACAAGATATGCCCCGGTGTCATTTGCCCACAAAATAAAAAGGAATCCCAATACAATTCCGTAATGAAACGGACCGGAAAGGACTACGGAATCAAAGAAATACATCATCAGACCTAATGGAACAGCGATGTAAATAACCGCAGCCATACTAAGGGCAATGTTAATAAATGGATGTGCCTTATTCCGCCAGAGTTCAAGAATGAAAAGCAGAAATACAGTCGGGAAAATAACAAGCAAACCGGTTAGTTCGATCAGACCCATGGCGTGTGCCGCAAAAATGCTGTAGACAATTACTCCGGCGATCAAAGTAGGCCATTTGGCTGGTTGAATATTTTCGTTTGAAATCAGGGTAATAAACTCATTTACCCCAAGAAATGTAATAATTAAGAGCAGGAATGAAAACACTGTTTGCCCCAGCACAGCTGAACCAACTATTGCTATTACAAAAAAGAGTGCGGTAAGTGTACGGGTAGAGAAGTTATTCACCTTTAAATTCAATTATTAATTGCTTTGCTTTAAAAACTTCCTCAGTTGGAACACAGACTTCAATTTCACCAAAACGGTATGTCGAATCCTGCTTATTCATTATAACACATTCAATATCATTGTCAGCCATCATATCTTTTACCATTTCAGCTTCATAAAGCTGATCAGTACTGTAAATTGCTTCCCAGTTTTCGGACATAACGTTTAAATCAGATCGTCAGCAGGCGGAGTTTCAACCAAAATCAGAAATAATTCACGTGGGCCATGAGCACCCATTACCAGAGTTTTCTCTATATCAGCGGTACGACTCGGACCTGTTATAACCGAAAGCATAGAGGGAAGTTTGCATGAATACTTATTCTGAACAGCCACAAATGCATCCTTCAGGTCGTCGACCAGCTGATTTGCATAAGCAATAACTACATGAATTTCAGGATACACATTTAATCTTCGGCTTGTTTTTGACGAAACCATTATGCTTCCCAGGCGTGCAATTAAAAATTCACACCCGGTAATGCCTACGCTGAGTTGTTGAAGGGTGTCTTCCCCCGAATCAAATGGCACAGCCGCCGCCGTGAGCATATATTGAAATTCGGGTTCGGCGCAATAAATATTGTGCCATTCACATTCAGTATAAAGTGCTGATAATGTAGCTACTACTTCATTTTCGTTTTCACAGTAAATGAAAACGCCTCCCACTTTTGTAAACTCCTGCGCAAAGTTCACATCCGATGTATCATTCATTGGCTTGTAAACCGGCGAATCGAAGTCGACTTTTGGAAAAGGATTATCGGTTTTATAAATTAAGGCATGGCGTACTTTTTTCAGCACCTTCTCCCTTGATGTACTTTCTTCCATTTTGAGGCTACGTTATTTACCCTGACTGTGTTTTTTCTGACAAGGTAAATTTATACAATTTCCCTTAATCGCATACAAGAGTTTTAAACTTATGAAAGAATATTGGGGTTAACCTTGTCTTCAAGTTTATCAGGAGTGTCAGGATTATCGCTCACTTCCGGCGAATCATCAACAGCTGGGGTAGTAGCAATTCTTGCAGCAGCTTCAGCATGCCGTTCTTCATTGGTTTCGCCATTGCTGTTTATCATCACATGATCATGATCAGGGAAAGGTCGTTTGCCAAATATTTTCTCCAGGTCTTCGCGGAAAATAACCTCTTTTAGAAGCAGTATTTCAGCTAACTGGTTGAGTTTTTCACGGTTTTCAGTAAGTAAAGCCTTAGCCTTATCATAAGATTCTTCAACCATCTTGTGGATTTCGTCATCAATAACGCGGGCTGTTTCCTCACTGAAAGGTTTGGAGAATGAATATTCATTTTGTCCGGAAGAATCGTAATAGCTGATATTTCCTATTTTTTTATTCAGTCCGTAAAATGCAACCATGGCATACGCCTGTTTGGTTACTTTTTCAAGGTCATTGAGAGCACCGGTCGATATTTTGCCGAATACAATTTCTTCGGCAGCGCGTCCACCAAGGGTTGCAATCAATTCGTCAATCATTTGCTCATAGGTAGTAATCTGCCTTTCATCAGGTAAATACCAGGCTGCACCAAGAGCTTTTCCACGTGGTACAATTGTAACTTTAACAAGTGGATGGGCATATTCGAGTAGCCAGCTTACAGCGGCATGACCTGATTCGTGGTATGCGATAACTTTCTTTTCGTGTTGCGAAATGATCTTGTTGCGTTTTTCGAGTCCGCCGACAATACGGTCTATGGCATCCAGGAAATCCTGTTTATCAATCATTTTTTTGTCGCTACGGGCAGCAATCAGAGCGGCTTCGTTGCAGGCATTGGCTATATCAGCACCTGAAAATCCGGGAGTTTGTTTTGCCAGGAAATCAACACTGGTTGATTCGTCCATTTTCAGGTTGCGCATATGCACTTTGAAAATAGCTTTACGTTCTTCCAGGTCGGGTAATTCAATGTATATCTGCCTGTCAAAACGGCCGGCGCGTAAAAGTGCGCGGTCCAGGATATCAGCCCTGTTAGTTGCAGCCAGAATAATAACCCCGGCGTTGGTTTGGAAACCATCCATTTCGGTAAGCAACTGGTTGAGCGTATTTTCGCGCTCATCATTACCACCGGTCATAGCGCTACGGCCACGGGCACGACCTACGGCATCAATTTCATCAATAAAAATAATACTTGGGGCTTTTTCCTTGGCTTGTTTAAACAGATCACGAACACGCGATGCGCCAACACCTACAAACATTTCGACAAAATCGGAACCTGAAAGGGAGAAAAAGGGAACTTTTGCTTCACCTGCTACGGCTTTGGCTAGTAAGGTTTTACCTGTTCCCGGAGGGCCAACAAGTAATGCGCCTTTTGGAATTTTACCTCCCAGGTCAGTATATTTTTTAGGGTTTTTAAGAAATTCGACGATTTCCATTACTTCCACTTTGGCTTCCTGCAAACCTGCAACATCATTGAAATTCAATGAAACCATGGTGTCTTTATCGAAAAGCTGGGCTTTTGATTTACCTATATTAAATATCTGTCCGCCACCGCCAGCGCCGCCTTTGGTCATCATTCGCATGATCAGGAACCAGAGTCCAACCAGTACTACTATTGGCAGAATCCATCCCAAAATGTCGCCTCCCCAGTTTTTCTGTGTTACATTTTTAATATAAACAGGAGTTGGAAGAGTTGCCTGAACTTCGCGTATATCTTTTTCGAATGTTTCGACTGAGCCTATCTGGTAAACATAATTAGCTGATGCTGTAGCCAATGAGTTTACCGGTTTTACATCCTTAAACTTTGGCAATGAAAGTTTATCTTTCCGGATAAATATTTCTGCATGATCTTTATTTACCAGAAGTATTTTTTCAACTTCTTGATTTACAAGCATATCTTTCAATTCACCCCAGCCAATTTCTTTTGGGGAAGCTCCCATATTATTGAGATACAGGCCAAACAGAATTATTCCCAGAATACCATAAATCCAGTAAAAATTAAATTTCACCTTTGGCATTTTAGGCATTTTAGGCCCACCTGAACCTTGAGATTTATCGCCTTTGTTTACGTTTTCCTCGTTACTCATTATGTAGAAATTCTAAAATTAAATTCTTAATTAATAACCTTTATTTCTTCACGTGGCGCGTCAGCCCACAACTTTTCCAGCTGATAAAAACCACGTGTTTCGGTCTGAAAAATATGAACTACCACGTCGAAATAATCAAGCAGTATCCATTCGCAGTTTTCGAAACCTTCCTTGTGTGATGGCAAGCCACCAACAGCTTTTTTTACTTCAGCCTGCACTGAATCAGCAATTGCGTCAACCTGTGAACGTGATGCGCCATGGCATATTACAAAATAATCAGTAATTGAATTAGGTATTCCTGATAGGTTAAGCTTTACTATATCTAACCCGAGTTTCTCCTGCATTCCTTTAACAATAATATCTGCAAGCATTCCCGAAGTTTCACTCTTTTTACGTTTCACCATTTATGTTGAATTAAATTTCTTTTAGTATCTGTAATTCCTGCCATTAAGAAATATTTCATTCAATGCTGTCAGTGCTTCTCGCTTTTATGCAAAGCTAATCACTACATTCATTTTAATCATCTTTCACCTTAATTGATAACAGCTTGCAAAGATACGGATTTAAAGTAAATGTTTCTTTGCAATTAGTTCTGTAGCTAATCAAACTTCAGTCCTTTTTATAAAACACGACAATTTGTCACAAAATGATTCGCCGGGTGTTTGAACGCTTTTGAGTGCTAATTGTTTAACTTTGCTTCATAAAAGAAGTTAATATCTTAAAATCGAATTCATTGATGCCTGCAATAATACGCCTTCCTGAAACTAAATCAACGAACAGCTATGCAATTGAGCTTCTTTCGAAAGAACATCCGGAAGAAGGTTGTGTGATTATTACTGATTACCAGACACAAGGTAAAGGCACAGACACAAATACCTGGGAAAGCGAGAAAGGAAAAAACCTCACTTTCAGCCTGATTTTATATCCTAAACTTGCTGCAGATCAGCAGTTTTTACTAAACAAAGCTATTTCGCTGGGAATTTATGATTTCCTGGTGAAAGAAATTCCCGGCCACAAAATCTCCATTAAGTGGCCCAATGATCTCTATGTTGAAGACCAGAAAGTTTGTGGAATCCTGATACAAAACGCTGTGATGGGCAACAAGCTGCAGTATATGGTTGCAGGAATCGGCCTTAATGTGAACCAAACGCTTTTCATAAGCGATGCGCCAAACCCGGTATCGTTGAAAATGATAACCAGCCTGGAATATAATCTTGACGAAATCCTTCAGAAACTATTATACTCCATTTTGGAACGCTATACTCATATTAGTCCGGAAACAGCCGGAAAAATTGAAAGTGATTATCAAACAGTGCTTTATCGACAGGGAGAATGGCATGATTATATCGTGAAAGGAGTCAAGGTCTTTTCAAAGATTACAGGCACTAATGCCTACGGCCAATTGCTGTTGAAAAATCAAACAGGCAAAACTATAGTTTGTGATTTAAAAGAAGTGAAGTTTATTATCTGATTGTAGATAGGGCCCAATTCGGGTTTTAGTAATACGTAGTATAAGTTTTACTAAACGTAAGCTTTGCTTAAAAACAGAGATCCAAATTCCATTATTGAAAATTGGATCTCTGGATATTAAAACAGGCTAAGCTCACTTTTCATGAGAATCAGCTCATTTTGCTTTTTTGCTGGTATTGATCTCCATGCCAATATTTCCCCTATTTACCGAAATTGGGTCAATCAGAAGTGAAGGAACCAGTTTAGTCCCATTATTAACGGTAAAGGTAGCATAGAATATTGTGTTGCCTTTAGCCAAATCCATAGCCATTCGGGCGGCATTAGAAGCTAAATCCTCAATTGATTTGTAAACAGACATAGTTTGCAGGCCCAGGACAATATTTTCTCGGGCCTTAGTATCCGCATCCTGCCCTGCTACAAGAACTTTGCCGGCAAGTCCTTTTTCCTGCAAAGCTTTTATTGCTCCACTCGCGAGCAGATCATTTCCGCAAATAATAGCATCCACTCTATGTTTATTCAAACATTCCTTTGCCGCCTCATAGCCCTCTTCGAAAGTCCATGCTTTCACCATTTTATTGTATACCAATTTAATATCACCCCGTTCGATATAGGGCTGAAGAATCCCCATTTGCCCGAATTGCAGCAAAAAGGAATTCTTATCAATAGATGCCCCGCCAATAAGCGCTACATTACCTTTCTGCAACCTGTTTTTAATATAATCCGCCTGTAATTGGCCAACCTTAACATTATCAAAGGAAACATAATAATTTACATTAGCTTCCTGTATCAGACGGTCATATGAAATGACTTGGATGGAAGCCTGATTTGCCAGTTTCACGATCTCTGCCGCTTTTTTCAGATCAACGGGTAAAATCACCAGGACATCAACTTTCTGATCGATCAGCTTTTTGGCCTGTTCAAGCTGTTTATCCGGGTCGCCGTTCGCTGAAAGGCATATCACCTCACCGCCCAATTTCTCTACATTTTGAATAAAAAAAGTTGTATCCTGGGCCCATCTTTCTACATTATATTGATCCATCAATAAACCAATAACGGGAACTTTTTGTCGGGGTTTGCAGGATTGAAGGAAGATTGACCCTGCCATGAGCAAAATCACAGAAAAGAATAAACTGGTTTTCATAATGTGTATGTATTTGGGGTTATAATTCAGTTACTTACACTAATCCGGAAAATATCAATTCAAACCTTGTAAATGATGATCTAAAGATAAGACGAAAAACAGAAAAATCAAAGTATTGTTGAAATTATTGTCTTTGAGTGCCAATTCATATATCTGATTATACGCCACTTATAGTTTTATTTTAACTACTATATGTACTCTTTTTGCAACACGCAAAACTCAGGCGGCTCTGAAATAAGAGTACCCGTTCTTATTCGAAACAGTAAAAGATAAATAGAAAATACATTTAAGCGATCAAGCACTGCTGATCAATCAACTCCGCAGCATGCAGTTGAAGCTTGTTTGGTTCCATATTATCGGCAACCAACTCAGCTATATCTTTCACAACTATAGTGTTGCCAGAGTCAAACGTCTTTTTACAGAGCGGGCAGGCTGTAACAAGTACATCAGGCCGTGATTGGCAAAGAATATTGAGCGCGTTGTCGCGAATCACGTTTCGCTGAATTGCATTCATTGATAAATCCCCAATGCTGCCTCCGCAACACAATGAGTTTGCCCGTTCTTCAGCCACATCTGAAACTTCGGAAATCTGTTTCAAAACATTGCGCGGCTGTTCGTAAATACCTGATCCTCTGCCTAATTCGCAGGGATCGTGGTAAACGGCTTTAAGATCAGAAGGCCGTAAAACAAGTTTGCCATCCTTAACTAAGTTATCAATAAAAACAGAATGATGCATTACCTGCATTCCATCTAATTGATAATCATTGTTAAACACTTTATAACAGATAGGGCAGGAGGTAACCAAAATTTTAGCGCCGGTATTTTTAATTTTCACAGTATTTTCTGAAACAAGTTTTAACGCTGCTTTCTGCATTCCGGCTAGTTTCAAAGGGCGGCCACAACAAATTGATCCATCTTCATCGAGAAAGGTGTAGTCAATCCCAGCTTTTTCGAAAATCTGTAACATAGCTCGTTTAACTCCGGGTGTAAGATGGCCCATACAACCCGCGAAATAAACTACCTCAGCTTTTTTCTCAGTAACAGTTTGTTTTAAAAGGTAACTAAAATCTGAAGCAATACCTTTGTTGTCCACACTTCTTGCCCCAACTCTCAATCCCAGGGTGTCAATGCCAACCGGGCAAGCTTCGAGGCAACGGCCGCACATCATACAGTTGGAATTAAGCTGCACATCCGTTTGCTGATCACGCAATGAACGGATAAAATATACAGCTGTTGATCCAGTGAGCCCGGCCTGGTTCATCTGGCAAACGTCGATACATACACCGCAACGGGGACAGGAACGGATTTCTATTTCACTGAAACTTCCGGGATATTTCCCTTGTTCGATTCCCGCATTACGTAAAAAGATCAAAATTACTTCAGTAGGAATATGCATAAACCTGCTCCATGGAAGAGTAACGAAGAAAATACCAAGCATAGTTGAATATGCCCACCATGCAGGATAAGCCATATATTCCAATGGAAGAAACAAATTAAAAAAGCTACCCAACGTATTGGTAAGAAAACCTCCGCCCTTATAAATACCGGCGGTAAAACTTTCGGCCAGCAAACGCATAGGAAAAATAAGCCAAAGTGAAGTGATTGCCCATTTATCAAAACTATTATGGACAGTGGTTCTTTTCAATCCAAACCATTTGGATCGTGTTCGTTTGATTAGCGCAAGCACCAATCCCGAAAGTACAAAGAGCAGAATCAAATCCATTATAAACCTGAAAAAGCCTGGCAACGTGAAAATTTCGAAAGGCAGTACCCGTTTATCGTGAATAAAAAACTTGAGGAAAATAGGGTAATACGGAGGATTGATATGGCCACCGCTATATACACGTGATTCGAGGTTGCCCATTACTATCAGCAATAGCCATCCAAGCGCGAAACTCATATGCATGAATCCCAGCAAAGGATTGCGCTTAAACATCCTGCGATGTAAAAGGCTTTCCATGAAGATTTCCTTTATCGTTTTCAGCAAACTGAATGAAAAAAGCGCCATTCCGGCCTTCCGGCGATCTGATGCATCCATCATGGCGATCCAGCGGCTGTATTTAACCACCAAAACACCCAGAAGGAATAAGAGCCCGATAAAAAACGGAAGGACAAAAAGGTCAAAGGTCATTGGGGTATGTGAGGGATTAGGATTTTGGGGTTAGGATTTGCTTCAATATTTTTTTTGATTTTTTTCATTAATCCCCCGAACTGAAGGTCGGGGCTAGAGTGATGCAGAAATATATTATACAATATTTCACCATTTCTTATTTTTACCCTGAGAGAAGCCGATGGGAACTATTTTCCATTAACTATTTGCAAACCAGGCATCCTGTTATCACACAACGCTCTGCTGATCTGAATTATGAGATTTCTGGTACTTACATTCCGGGGGCATACCAGCTGGCACTTTCCGCAAAGCATGCATTTGGAGACTTCTTTATCAAGGTCTTTGGTTTCGCCCCGACGCAATAAAAGGATAACCTGCCTCAGGCTAAAGTCTGTAAACTGCCCCGCCGAGCAGGTAGCAGCGCATGATCCGCATGATATGCACAGGTTCAGTGTTGGTTCCGCTTTCGCAACAATTTTGCATATATCATGGTTGTTGGCATCGAAATCAATCTGCCTGTCGCGGGTTACGGTATAACCAAAGTTTTTAGCCTTCTTTTCCATAAAAACCGGTTATGATTTCAGATAATCGGCGACTGCCAATGCGGCAGAACGGGCATCCGCAAGAGTATCGGAAACTGATTTCGGACCGGTACAAGTACCTGCAACAAAAACGCCGGGAATTTCAGTGTTATTTGTACGTAAAACTTCATCCAGGGGTTGAATGAATCCGTCGGAGACATTCTTTAATCCAAGCATATTGGTCAACGCTTTTGTGCCCGCTGCAGGTTCCATACCTGCCATTAAAACCAATAAACCGACCTTTATCCGAAGAGGTTTGCCGAGTAGCGTATCTTCAACCTTTACAACAATATTTCCCTCTTTATCTTCCGTCGATTCGCTTAGCCTGCCACGGATAAACTGGATATTGTATTTTTCCTGTGCTTCTTTGTAAAGCTCTTCATAATGGCGGCCGAACATCCTGAGATCCATATAAAAACAGAATACTTCGGCATCCGGAAGCAATTGTTTTACTTCTATGGCCTGTTTTACTGCAGTAATGCAGCATACTTTTGAACAATGAAGGTTGTTAACCTTCTCGTCGCGGGAACCCACGCAATGCACAAAACCAATCCTTTCAGGTTTATTGCCATGGCGGTTTAGAAATTCTTTCTCGGAAGCAAATAGTTCTTCCAGATCGGCTGAAGTGATTACATTTTCATAAATACCATAGCCATACTCTTCTTTACGATGAGAATCGAAAAGCTGAAAACCTGTGGTTAAAACAACTGCGTCGGCTTTTTCCTGCCAGCCGTTATGGCCGGAGATTGTAAAATAGTCGTTAACAGCTTCCAGACCTGTTACCCTGGTTGCGGTTTGAATTTTTATGGTAGAGTCTAATCCTTTTGTGATTGATTCAAGCGCATCTTTTCCGGATAAGAGATTTGGGAAGAGCGCATGCCATTTTTTGAGATGTCCGCCTGTTACTTCTTCCTTTTCAACCACTGTAACATGGAAACCCAATTTCGCCAGGCTGGCCGAAGTTTCGAGTCCTGCCGGACCAGCTCCAATTACAACTACGTGTTTTTCCATGTTTAAATCTAATTATTACTGTTGATCTCTTTCAAACTTACAACTAGACTAACAGAGGTATTTTTCAAATTCCAAATCCCAAACTCCAAATTCCAAGTCCCAAATAGTAAGTCCATGATACTCATATTTTATTAAGAATTGAGGCAAGAATCAATTTTAGCTCTGATGATTCTTTAACTAAATATTCACATTGTTTCACATCTCCACACTTCAAGTTATTAAATATTCGCAGAAAATAGTTTGATTCACGCATTTCCTTTAATGATATGCCAATTTTAGTTTTGGCATCAGGTCTTGTAGGTGAGCCCTGTGATTCTTCATAATTTGCCCCACTCGAAGTTGATGATTTTACAAGTTGCCGTTTCATGTCCATTGTTTCAATAGTGTTCTTAACCGAACGTAAATATAAAATTACATCAACAGCGAACTTTAGCAATCTTTCAGGTAGATCATTTTTCATAAGCTATTTTCATCTGTTATTATTTATTTTTTACGGGTCAGATGGAATACGCCAGATTGATCATAATATCATCTTCGGTTGGTGATTTAATCCAATCATGGCTATTTCATGTGTTATTATTTATTTTTTTTACGGGTCACATGGAACACCATGACAAAATAATATCATCCGCCTGTGAGTCAAAATTAGCTGATTTTGTCATGTTTGTTTCATCTTTTAATTTTCCACTTGGAATTTGGAATTTGGAATTTGGAATTTGGAGTTTGGAGTTTGGAGTTTGGAATTTGGAGTTTGGAATTTGGAGTTTGGAATTTGGAATTTATATAAACTGAAGTAGGTTAACTCTAAAAAATTACAGATATCCCATTTTCTTCTAATTCTTTATCAGTTATGGTATCTTATTCCGCATAAAACTTCAGATACGACGGCGATTCGGGCATTCCCAGGTCTTCCCCGTTTTTTCCTTTAAACTTCCGTGATGAATCATAAGGTATCCCAATTTTATCCAAAAGTGGTTCAGCCGGAACCTGGTGCACCTGTAATCCGATTTCCCAGGGATCGTATCCCATTATCATTCCGGCAACTTCCTCATAGGTGAATACCGGAATTCCATTGTGGTCTTTCCCATAAGTCTTCCCTTCCATTTCGCTGAGCGCATACTGCCAGCGATCAAGAAACATAGGGCATCCGGGACAATTTGTAATGATCATATCCGGTTCGTAGGGCTCCATGGAGTCAAATTTCTTTTTGGAACACGAAAGCGAGAAACCGCGGTTAGCCTGCACAACATATTGCCGGAATCCAAATCCACAGCAATGCCGGCGCTCGGGATAATCGATTACTTCGCCACCCCAGGCTTCAATCATTCCGGAAAGAACACAAGGATATTCGGCTCCGCCAATGCCTTTATGAGGAAACATTTTTGAGTAATGACAGCCAATATGTTCAACAACTTTCAAAGGCTTTCCTGTGTTCTTATCCACAAGTTTATATTTCCCTTTTGCAGCTATCTGGTGCCTGAATTTATAAATTATATCGCTGGCGTGTGCCAGGTTTTTTGGTTTGATAAATTCACGTCCGGTTGCTTTGAACAGGTATTCACGAATTTGAGCTTCTTTTTCAGGAAAATGATGCCATGTTTCAAGAACTTCGGTGTACAATCCGAAACTGGTAATGCACGACGCGGCATAATTTTCGTAGCCGGCTTCGGTCATAAGCGCAAATTGCCTGGCAATTACGGTCATGGTGGTATCAAAAGGTACCACATCCGAATGATAGCCTATTCCAGTACATGAAGTATGGTGTTCATTATCATGAATGTCCTTGCCAAGTTCATCCTTTAAAATTTTTATAAATACAGCCTCAGCTCCCGGAAAGAATGTCTGCCGTATACAACTTCGGGCATAGAAATAATGATCATCTGCAATTTCTTTCTGATAATCCTGCCATATCAGCCTTTTCCCCTCCAGCTTCATTCGTGATTATGTTTATGGTTATTGGTAGTATAAACGTGTTGGAAATATTCACTAGTAGTATCGGTACCGAATTCCAGTCCCATTTCGGCGGCTTTCTCCTTTGAAAATGATTCAATTTTATCGTATCGTTCCTGCCCGCCTGTTACGTCAAAGATTCTCTGTAGTTCATCCAGATCATTCTGCGAAATTTTACGCAGTGCTCCCGGGCCATCCCCATTATAATTCGCACCCAGTTTTTCCATCAACGGGTCAATATTTTCCAATTCCCATTCCCATACGGGTCCTTGTTCCGGATGCATTGCCGGATCAACACTGCCAGGATGAACACAATATCCGGTTGATAAAATCTGATCGCCTATAGCACGTTTTACTGCCAGTTGCTGACGGCCTTTTTCAGACTTAATAAAAAGCCCCATATCCTGTGAAAGCGATCGCAAAGCTATGATTATCAGGCCGGGAACGTTGCCACGGGGACAACGGGTTTTACACGACATACACTCGCCGCAATACCAGATAGTATCACTGCTCATCAGCTCAAGGATTTTTTCGTCATCCTGCGACTGGACAGTGGTTGTAATAACACGCGGATCGTAAATGTAAAATTCGGCAGCAGGACATATTGCTGTGCAGGTGCCACAATTAATACAAGCTTTCAGACCTTCGAAAAAGCGGACATCCTGCATCAATTTCTCATATACTTTTCCCATAATCCGACTGTAATGTGGGTCATACAATTTTGTTCAAAGGTAAAACGCTAAAATATAATAACATATAGATTATTTCTATATTTATT
>CAIRMR010000059.1 GCA_903879715.1 uncultured Bacteroidales bacterium | reverse complement strand
AAATGGTGGTTTTTAACAATAATTCGGTTTGGCTGGTTCCTCATCAGGATTTAAAATCCTGAACTCAACGGGTGCGGATTACAAATCCGCACCAGCGGGGCAAATCCACACCAGCGGCAAATCCGCACCAGCGGCAAATCCGCACCAGCCGAAAATCCGCACCAGCTGCAAATCCACACCAGCTGCAAATCCGCACCAGCCTTGGGAGATATTCCGGAAAACAGAATATAAGCGAAAAAACCTGACAGGTCTTCAAAGACTGCCAGGTTTATCCTGAATTATACGAATTTGTTTTTATCCCAGAATCCTGTTCAATCCCCTCTCATTCAGCTTGTTCAATACACTGGCAGCATCTTTGAATTTGTTGTTAAAAATCATAGCTGCAATGATATATGGTTTAAAACCGGCCTCCTTGTAGGTTTCGATGCGGTACCTTTCAAATACGGATTCCGCTACTTCACCTTCCTTACACGAAACACCCGAAATATCGGCGGGCAGGCAATGCATATACAAAGCGTTGCCTTCTTTGGTGAGTTTCATTTTTTCTTCGGTGCATTCCCAGTCTTTGAAACGGGCATTGTTGGCCAGGCATTCCTGCTCAAGGGCTTTCAGGCCTGCAGTATCGTTGTTATGCAATAAGGGGGTACGGCGTTGCATCACTGAAAACGGTGCCCAGCTTTTCGGATATACGATATCCGCATCGCGGAAAGCCTCGTCCATGCTGTTTACTACACGGAATTTACCGCCCGAAGCAGCAGCGTTTTTACCTGCCAGGTCAACAACATCGGAAATCAAATTATATCCTTCAGGATAGGCCAGATCCACTTCCATTCCGAAACGGGTCATCAAACCGATAATGCCCTGGGGAACCGACAAAGGCTTGCCATAGCTGGGAGAATAGGCCCACGTCATGGCAATTTTTTTGCCTTTCAGATTTTCAAGACCGCCGTAATAGTCGGCAAGGTGCATCAGGTCGGCCATGGCTTGTGTTGGATGGTCGATATCACATTGCAGGTTCACGATCCCGGGACGTTGCGGAAGCACCCCGTTTTGAAATCCATCATCAAGCGCGTCGCCAACTTCCTTCATGTAAGTATGGCCTTCTCCGAGGAACATATCGTCGCGGATACCGATAATGTCGGTTAAAAAGCTGATCATATTCGCTGTTTCACGAACGGTTTCGCCATGGGCAATCTGCGATTTACCTTCGTCAAGATCCTGAACTTCGAGACCAAGCATGTTACAAGCTGACGCAAAAGAGAATCGCGTCCGGGTGGAGTTATCCCTGAAATTGGAAACAGCGAGCCCTGAGTCAAACACTTTGGTGGAGATATTATGATCACGAAGGAATTTCAATGCTTCGGCAACAAGCAGAGTTTGCTTGAGTTCGTCTTCGGTCTTTTCCCAGGTAAGGAGGAAATCGTTTTGATGCAGGTTGGACTTCAGCTGTTGAATAGCTTCGGTGATTTGGTTGAATGATTTCATTGGGGTTGAAGTATGGTTATTAGTTATTGGTTATTAGTTAATAGTGGGGGGATTTGCGATACTATCTCATGCAAATCTATTAATGACTTATCTGCTAGCTGATTAGTACACTTTGCGATCCTTGCTTTCCCTTGCGTCTTCGCGTTAAAAATTTTACAGCAACGACACAAGGTTGATCGCTAAGGGCGCAAAGCATTATTCACAAATATTCTATATCAGAAATGCATAAGCCGCATAAAACGCTGCCGCAATTTCAAGGTGATCAATAGGAACTTTTTCGTTTGGAGCATGAGCAAATATCTCATTTCCCGGACCGAAACCTATGATCGGGATTCCATAATAGCCGTTAATGGTTACTCCATTGGTAGAAAACGTCCATTTATCGACAATCGGATCTTTGTGGAAAAGCTGTTTGTAAGCTTCAACACCGGTAGTTACGGCAGTATGCTCAGCAGGAATTTTCCAGGTAGGATAGTATTTCTCCATGCCGTATTTCAGTCCGGTATAGGCAACTTCTTCGTAATGCAGCACCTCGACAGTGGCATCCATATCCTTGATAATTTCCTGGATTTCGGCAACGGCCGATTCCTTGGTTTCACCCCAGGTGAGGCGGCGGTCGAGGTGGAACTCGGCATAATCAGCCACGGCGCAAAGTGAAGGACTTCCTGATTTTATCTCGGAGATGGTCACTGAGCCTTTTCCAAGGAATTCATCGGTACCCAGGCGTTCGTTGAGTTTTTCGATTTCGAGAGCCGCGCGGGCTGCCATATAAACAGCGTTGATACCACGTTCGGGAGCGCTTCCATGACACGAAAGGCCTTTAAATCTTACCAGTATTTCCATCCTGCCGCGGTGACCACGATAGATATTCAGGTTGGTAGGTTCGGTACTGATGGCAAAATCGGGACGTATATTTTCCTCTTTCACCAGGTATTTCCAGCAGAGGCCGTCGCAGTCTTCTTCCATAACACTGCCAACTACCAAAACGGTAAGATCACGGTCGAAACCAAGTTCTTTCAGAATCCTTCCACTGGTAACTGCTGCTGCCGGGCCGCCTTTCTGGTCCACGGTTCCGCGGCCAAAAACATAGCCGTCTTTTATTTCACCACCAAACGGATCAAATGTCCAGTTAGCGGCATTGCCTACATCAACGGTGTCCATGTGGCCGTCGATGGCCAGGATTCGTTTTCCGTTTCCGATTCGCCCGATTACATTTCCGAGTCCGTCGATGCGGACTTCGTCGAAACCGGCTTCTTCCATCTGGCGTTTCAGCTCCAGCTGGACATCTTTTTCGAACATACTGGTCGATTTGATCTGAACCAGCTTCGACAGGTTTTGCGCGGTGTAGTCTCTGTACTTGTGAGAGAGGGCGTTGATTTTTTCAAAAATTTCTTGCATTTTTATTGGGGTTTTAGGCTTTTTATAAAGGGGTTAGGCTTTGGGGGTTAGGTTTTAGGGTGGAATTGTGCCGTTGATGGGGTTTTGTCATTAATAAATTAATGATTAACACTAAACATAAAATGTATAATGTTTAAGTATCTTTAATCTAACTTTGAGGCAATAATACTACTTCCATTCGCTACTTTTTCATTTAGTGTTAAGTGTTATATGTTTTTTATAAATCATAAATTCCGGCTTTTTCAGGTTAGCTATAATGAATCCATAAAGCTTTCACTTTTCTTTAGACTAATTTTTAGATGATTACTGATTTCGGGTGCTTTTATTCATCTCTAGTCATAATGAAATCTGCATTTGGCAATTAATATTTCATCCTCTTTTACTTTATAGATCAATCGGTGTTCGCCATCAATCCTGCGTGACCAAAACCCCTTATATTTATGTTTTAATGGTTCCGGTTTTCCCAGGCCCGAAAAAGGAGTTCGTGAAATGTCCTTAATCAACTCGTTTATTTTTAACAACATCTTCTTATCTGTCTTTTGCCAGTATAAATAGTCTTCCCATGACTCATCAACAAAAGTGTATTTCATTCTTCTATAAGATTTTTTTGAAATGAAGAGCCTGTTTTGAGTTTTTCGATAGCGGAATCCAGTCTTTTCTCATTAGTCTTTGACGACAATTCGTGATAGGTTGCATTAAGAGAATTATACTCATCTAAAGACATAATTACAACGCCACTGTCTTTACCCCTATTAATTATCAGGGTCTCAAAGTTTTCAGTCACCCGGTCCAGATAGCGTTTGATATCTTTCCGGAAATCGGAAATTGTTGTTGTTAACATGATATTGTTTTTATTGTACATTATAAAGTACAAATATAAGTACAAAATGTCTTTAATCGTATTTTCTTTAGAGTTTTTTTAGAAAAAAGTTCAAGCCGTTGGGGAAGATATTTTAAGGAAATCTCTGTCCCTAACCCCTGATTAATAGTGGTTAGGCTTTGGGGGTTAGGTTTTAGGGGGAATTGTGCTAGTTTGGAGTTTGTGCTTTTAAGGGGAAATCACTTTTCTTTTTGTACCGTTCCTTACCGATGTGATGTGTTTGAGTAATTTGCCGTGGTTAGTATTCATAATCAGGAGTAACGATGTGTTTGCAAATTGCCGTTATTATTTCTTATCAATTTCTCATTTATTTTTGCCACAAGGGCTTGTGTGTTGTGCCATTGCGAATACCTTCGAAGAGCTGGTTATACGTTAATTTCTGTATCATTTGCCAATTCCTCTATAGCATTAACAGCCGTTTCCATTTATTTTTTTTATTGCTTTATCAAAATCCGACTCTATAAGCTTGTCTTGTACAATCCGGTATTTTTCTAATTTGCTTTCGGCAAGTGCCAAAGCCACTTCATGTGAAACTTTGCCCTGATGGTTCAAAACTGCCTCCTCATTGAACTTAAGGAAGGCATCTAATTTTTCAATCCAGTCTTTCATATACATTATTACACCTTTTTTTGCCTGACTCTCTGCATAATCCAAATACATACTTACGATACGGTTCAAACCGTCTATTTCTTTTTCGTTCAGATAATTCTTTGCAATTCCCACATCTGTTTTCCGGATGCTGCCTTTCGGTGCATTTTTCCAGGTGATTAAACCCATGTTTTGTTTTGTGCTGTCGACTCTTGCGGCAATGATTTCAGCAGCAGTTTGTCCTGTAATTGCCCAGTGTAGTTTATTTTGAACGTTTGCAAAGAACTTTTGTGTGATATCGGTTCCGCTGTTGTAGTCGGCACTGCACTGCGAATAAATGTCGGTTATTTTCTGATAAAATCTCCGTTCGCTGCTCCGTATGTCCCTGATGCGGGCAAGTTGCTCTTCAAAATAGTCTTTACCAAAAATGTTATCCGGATTTTTCAGCCGTTCATCATCCATAGTAAAACCTTTGATGATATATTCTTTCAATCGTTCGGTAGCCCACATCCGAAATGCCGTTGCCTGGCTGCTGTTTACACGATAACCTACCGAAATTATAACATCAAGATTATAAAATTTAGTAATTGATTCCTGTGTTTTTCCAGTAATGGCACCGTGTTGAGTGGTATGTGCAAAATTTGCACATACCACTTGCTCATTTAATTCACCCGACTTGAAAATATTGCCAATATGTTTGGTTACCACAGTTCTGTCTACCCCAAACAAATCTGCTATTTTTTGTTGTGGAAGCCAAATGGTTTCGTTTTGCAAATATATTTCCACCTTAACCTTGCCATTAGGCGTGGTGTAAAGTAGTATTTCGTTGAAACCTTCGCTTGCCGGTTTTGATTTTTGGGTCATAGTTCAATGCGTGCTATGCTTGATGCGTTTTATAATCCGACTCCGGCTTTCCGAAACCACAATCCTGCTCCTAATTGGGTTATCCTTGGCTTAAAGCCAGAAATAAATTTTTGCATGGCTTGCCGCTTTTGTTCAAAGGTTTTCATTTTGTAAATATCCGGAAAGCTCAAAATTTGTAACACATCAATTCCCGTTTCTTTATGTGTTCTTCAAACTTATGCGTGTAAACCATCATGTCAATTTTCTCCCCAATTACGCTTGATAAAAGTTCATCTGCTCTGTTTTGAAATAGCTGCTCCTTTTATTTTTTGTGAGTAATATATTCGCCACCGGCTCTTTCTTTCTTCTTAATTTCTTCAATACTCAAAAGAACCACTTCCGCCGTTGCGGGCAACGAAAAAGCAGGTTCAAATTCGTGGTTTCCAACAGCCGAAACGGCATCTTTTATGGCAAGCCAAACCGAAAAAGCCAGCATCAGCGGCGGCTCTCCGACGGCTTTGCTTTTGCGGATGGAGCCTTCATTCGGATAACCTTCGAGCAACTTAACATTGAAATGCAAAGGTATATCGTTTACGGTTGGAATTTTATAGGTGTCCGGCGAATGGGTAAGCAGATGGCCTTTTTTGTCCCATTTTATCTCTTCGGTGGTCACCCAGCCCACACCCTGTATAAATGCGCCTTCGATCTGGCCAAGATCAATATCCGGATTCAGCGAATCGCCTACATCATGCAAAATATCAGTTTGTAACAACTTTGATTCACCGGTAAGCACATCCACCTGTACTTCCGAAACCGACATTCCGTACGAATAATAATAGAACGGATTGCCAACACCCAGCTCCCTGTCGAAAAAGATTCCAGGCGTTTTATAAAAGCCGGTTGCGCTAAGGCTAACCTGGTTGAAATAGGCCTGTTTTACAATATCCTTGAAAGGGATTTTTGTTTCCTCATAGGAAGCCGCAAAAACGGTATTGCATGAAAACACGATCTGATCCGCGGTTAGTGAATCGTTTTTAAGCTTTATCTTCAAATCCGTAAGAGCAACTTCGGCTAAGCGTGATTTAAGCTTGTCGATGGCATTTTTAACTGCCATGCCATTCAGGTCGCTGCCGGATGAGGCTGCTGTGGCAGAAGTGTTGGGGACTTTAGATGTATTGGTTGGATTTATTCTGATGATTTCGGGCGAAACACCAAATTCGTCGGCAGCAATTCCTTGAATTTTGGTATTCAAGCCCTGCCCCATTTCGGTTCCGCCATGGTTTACGGCTATAGTTCCGTCGGTGTAAATATGTACCAAAGCACCGGCCTGGTTGAGAAAAGCGGTAGTGAACGAAATTCCGAATTTTACCGGTGTAAGAGAAATTCCGCGTTTTACAAATTCATGCTTCAGGTTAAAATCCGCAATAGCTTTTCGTCTTTTATAGTATTCTGAAGACGCTATCAACTGGTCGAACATCACATGAAGGCGGTTGTTTGCGACAGTTTCGCCATAAGGCGTACTATTCCTTTCACCGATTCCATAAAAGTTGAGTCTGCGGATTTCGGCGGCGTCTTTTTTGAGGTAACGGGCTATTTTATCTATTGCGGTTTCAATAACGGCAATACCCTGCGGACCGCCAAAACCGCGGAAAGCAGTATTGGAAGGCAGGTTTGTTTTATACGCGTTTCCAATAATGCTGGCATTGGGAATAAAATATGAATTCTCAGCATGAAGCATTGCACGCTCCAGGATGGCACGGCTAAGGTCGGTGGCGGCACCGGCATCGCTGTTCAATTCAACGGAATAAACAAGAATTTTGCCTTCGTTGTTAAATCCCACCTGGTATTTTGACAGGAAACGGTGACGCTTTCCGGTAATTTTCTGGTCGTCGTCGCGGAAAAGATGAATGCCTACCGGTCGCCGCGTAGCGTTTGCAAGCAAAGCAGCCCATGCGGCCACATGATTTCCCTGGGTTTCTTTCCCGCCAAAACCGCCGCCCATTCTTCGGACTTCAACATCCACTTCATTTTTGGCAATTCCAAGAACTTCGGCAACAATGGCCTGTGTTTCGGCCGGGTTCTGACTCGAAGCATGCATAAACATTTCGCGGCCTTCCCCCGGAATCGCCAATGCGGATTGTGTTTCAAGATACCAGTGCTCCTGCGCGCCGGTTTCGAGCTCGCCCGAGATTATATGTGGCGCTGATTTCAGGGTTTCTTCCGCATTTCCGCATTCAATAATACGAGGCGGCGCAATCAGACTGTTTGATTCGATGGCTTCACGAAGATCGAGTATGGTTTCCAGTTCTTCAAACTCAATACGGATCAGTTTTTCAGCTTCAAGGGCAGCCGCTTCGGTTTCGGCGGCAATCAATGCAATGGCCTGCCCGATAAAAGTCACCTCATCTTCAGCCAGGCAGGGCTCATCATCAATCACCGGCCCCATCTGGTTCTTGCCAGGAATGTCTTTGTATGTCAGGATGGCAACAATGCCATTCAGCTTTAAGGCGGCTTTTGTATCAATTAAACTTATGCGGGCATGGGCTTCATGGCTGTATACAACCCTTCCGACCAACTGTCGGTTAGCCGTAATATCATTTACATACACCGATTGCCCGGTTACGTGTTTTATGGCGCTGTCGTGTTTAAGATCTGCAGTTTTCATAGCCCGGGAGTTGAAGTTTCCGTGTAGAATTTTAACAGGAGATTGCCGGCAACCAGTTTGCGGTATTCAGCCCCGGCGCGGGCATCACTCAGGGGGGTGAACTCATGAATAAGTATTTTCATGGCATGTTCCACATTTGACCTCGTCCAGGGTTTCCAAAGGAGGTAATGCTCTGTTTCAGAAGCACGTTTTGGCTGGTCGGCCATACCTCCAAAGGCAAGAATAATTTCTTTCACATGTCCTTCTTCCAGATGCAGCGAAAATCCGCCACTGACAGTCGAAATATCCAGATCCTTACGTTTTGAAACTTTATAGGAACGCACTAAAGTATCAGAAGGAAGCTTAGGGATATGAACCGCAGTAATCAATTCGTCGTAGCGAATATCCGTGAGACGGTATCCTTTGATAAAATCTTCCAGGTTAACCAATCGTTGCGAATCCGGCGACTGTAATTTTACTTTAGCTTTATATGCAATCAGCAAGGGCAGCGTGTCGCCTATGGGTGAAGCAGAACCAATATTTCCACCAAGGGTCGCCAGGTTCCGGATCTGAAGTGAACCGAAAATCTGCAGCATTTTGTGTAAAGCCGGAAGCTTTTCATTTGAATGCGCCTTTACCTGTTCCAGGTTTAAGCCGGAACCGATAGTGTAATTGTATTCTTCTTCAACAAAATGTTTAAGTTCAGCAATATCTGAAATGTCAAGAATTTCGGCCAATAATTCTCTTTTCTTGGTCTGCCTGAGGGCTGTATCCGAGGCTCCGCTTACAAGGGTCGCGTGCGGATATTTCCGCCTCAGCGCAAGCGCATCGGGCAAAGTCAATGGTTTGTAATAATTCTGATAAGGAGTTGAGATTTCAACGGTTGATTTATCCCGGTTGATTTCATCGAGAAGATCGGCAATTTTTGCTTCGTGAAGTTTGAATTTATCTGTATCCGTACAGGAACAGGCGTGTTCGGCTGCTTTTATAATAGGCTGATAACCTGTGCAACGGCAAAGATTCCCGGTGAGCGCGTCTTCAATAACTTCACGATCCGGATTATGGTGGTTTTTATAAAGCCCGAACAACGACATTACAACACCTGGAGTACAGTATCCGCACTGGCTTCCGTTTTGATTGACCATTTCCTGCTGAACAGGATGCAGCTTGCCGGCGTCAGCGAGATTCTCGACGGTGATCAATTGTTTGCCATGAATCATAGGCAGAAAAACAAGGCAGCTGTCGATGGTTTTGTAAGTAAGTTTACCTCCGTGGTTTTCGGCAACAACCACCGAACAGGCACCACAATCGCCTTCGGCACAGCCTTCTTTCACCCCTTTATGAAAAGGAAACGAACGCAGGTAATTGAGCACCGTTGTGGTGGGCTTCAACTCAGGATTTGAATTGAAATCAACCGAAACGATCTTGTCGTTCAACACAAACCGGATAGTATCGTGCGGGCTACTCATGATTTTTTCTTTGTATTTTTCACGTCTATCATTTTGGCAATAATACTAATGGCAATTTCGGCAGGTGTTTCGGCTACAAATGGAATACCAATCGGCATGTCGACTTTATTGAGTTGTGCCTCAGTGACAGTATGGTTTTCGAGTGCATTTTTCCTGATTTCAGCTACTTTGCGTTTGCTTCCTATCATTCCAAGGTAGGCAAATTCGCGCGGGAGGCAGGCCAGTAAAACCGTTTCGTCGAAATCGTGTTTATGAGTAACTATGGCAATGTATGTGTTGCTATCGAAAGGAAGCGAATCAATAATCTGCAGGAAATCACCATTTCGGGTTTCAACACCAGGCAAATTCCATTCATCGAAAATGCCTTCCCGCTGATCGGACACAAACGGGCGGAATCCCAACCCGGCAGCATAACCGGCAAGAGCTTTACCAATATGTCCGCCACCAAAAATATAGAGTTTAGGCAGGCAGCCTATGGGTTCAAAATATATTTCCATGGTGCCGCCGCATTGCATCTTCAAATCCTCTTCCAGGTGAAACTGTTTTGTAAATGGCGTGCCAACGCAGATGATCCTGAGTGCATCTTGTATAGTTTGAAATTCAACACTACCTCCGCCAACGGTACCTTTAATGGTGCCATCCTGAAAAACAAGCATTTTAGATCCGGCTTTTCGCGGGGTGGAACCGGTGGTTTCGATTACAATGCATAATACAGCAGGAATGCCCTGCTCAATTACTGTTTTCAGATCGTTAAAAATTTCCTGCATACTAAAATCAAATTGCAAGCTAAATTATAAAAAAAACAGCCGCTGTGTAAAGAAAGAAGCCGTTTATTTTAAACCGTACAGGCTTAAAAAACCTGACAGGCTTATAATCTGGAGCCGAATCGCTATTTGCAGGTAATTACGCCTATACCTACATATTTAAAATTTCATCAATTTCTTTCTCACTCAGCCTCTGAGGTGTATAGGTTGCTTCACGGAAATCAAGGTTTCTGCTGAATGCCCTGAGATGGCGGTACGAAGCCTGAAGCAGGTTTTCATAAACCAGTTTTACATCCTCATTATCCGTTTCGTTTTTACGTTCACGGAGGTCGGCAATATCGGTTTCCTCAATTAAGGCTCCGGCCCTGAGCGCATCAACCAGGTTGTTTTTGCCCTGATTTACAAGTGTTTGGTATAAGCTGGTAAATGCCGGATTTGTAAATACACCTGGTTTATCACTTGTCACCGGATCCGGAATCTGATATTTATCAAGCAAAGCAAGTATCGCTTCCATGTGGGATGTTTCGCTGCGACTAATGTTTGTAAAAATGGGGATATCCCAACTTTCACCCAGTGTTATATATACATCCCGCGCAAGCTTTTCTTCTTCACGCATAAAGATCAATGCCTGCTTTTCATTTTCCGATAAAGGTGAAGCCGGTATGTTACTTATTGAATAGTTGTTGCAACCGCCTTTACCGCCCGAACCGGCAGTTGTATCAGGTAGCAAAACAGCTTGATTTGATTTGTCTGCATGAATTGCGCAAGATAGTTGTGCCATAGCCAGAATGAAGGCTGCTACAAAGCCGATTTTTAAGAGTGTTTTCATTTTATTTGAATTAAGTATGAATTTTTAAGGGTGTTCAGTTACTACTATCAATGCTCCGTCAATTGCAATTATTCCCCCTTCACTCCAACATTTTTTTTGCCACAGATTACGCGGATTTCACAGATTACCTTCGGCGAGATAGCTTTGTTATTCGCTTCGCTCATGTGACCGCTACGCTAATGAAGATTTAAAACCAATAGAGATAGTCCCGCTTCCGGCGGGATTGACCATATTAATCTGATTCCAATCTGCGTAATCTGTGGCATATATTTATTTTTCTATTCTCAATAACGGATGATGAAGTGTTGCCATCAATTTAATAGCAGATCGATCATTTATTCTGGTTCAGTTTGTGCCGGATGGCAGCTATTTCGGATGGAATGGAATCCGAAAGGTTATCCAGCAACTCGTTGATCCTGCCGGCAATATATTTATTCTGAAGCAGTGTCTGAGCCGAGGAAATAATAGTTTCGACCAGTTTTTCCTTATTCTGTTTGCCTTCCATATAAAGAGCCACTTCGTTATACCAGAGCAGGACCGGGATATATACGGATTTGTTCATGTATTTTTTCTCCAGGTTCAGCAGGTTGTATCTTTTGGTGATTGCCAGCAGCCGGCTGTATTTCTCGGCACTCAGCAAGGCTTGTGAGTACGCGGTAAAAAACAAATGCCAGCGTGTTTCGAAAATCTCTTTCTTATAGGCATCCAGAAATGTTGTGGCATAACTTACGGCATTTTTAGCCATTTTATTATATACCAGGGTGCGGATATAGAAACTGGCAAACCCGATTTTATTATAAAAACTATTGGTCTTTTTTAGTTCGGGGATGGAAGAACTCATCAGTTTGAGTGCTTTATCGTATTTGGCACTGCGTAATAATACAGCGCAAAGATTGGCAAGGTAAAACAAGTAATCACTGTTTTTTTGCCTGATGGATAAGTATCCGTATTTTTCGGCAAGCGCAAGTTCGTTGAGCTTGCTGTGCATCATGGCACGATTCGAATAATAGTTTGCCAGAAGGCGTTTCGAATAAAAAACCTCCGTCTTGAAAAGTTTATCCAGTTCGTCGTAAACCACCCTCAGGTTTTCAAATTCCCGGTAATTGTAGTAAAGGAAAGTGAGTCGTACGGCTGCCCTATACCGTGTATAGCCATCCAGCGATACATCGTCGAAAGTAGTTTGCAGAAAACTGCTATAGTGAATAGGTTCTGCATCAAGGGTTTCGTGCTGTTTGATGATATCTTCAGCAGCCTGGTTCAGCCTGATATTTATCGCCATACTGCGGTGATATGCCGATTCGTATTTTTGCAAATAGGTATTGATAGGCTTATAAAATTTGTTCCTTACCCGGATCAGCAGGTAATCCCTGAAATATTGCAGCAGCTCATAATAACGGAGAAAAAAATACTTTGAAGGATTTATGGTTTTGAGGTAGGCCAGGATTTCTTTTTCTTCGTCCGGAGTTATGGCATCAATCATAACCTGCTTCTCTGTAAAAGCAAGCCACTCATAAAATTTGTCTACATCGGCTTTATCAAGTGCCTGAACTATCCAGTTTTTAACGTAGGAATAGGAGCGCTTATCTATTTCCGGATCATATTCCCGCGGCTTGTTCGGATTATGGCTATTGTAGTGTAATATATTCAGTATTTGCAGGTTCACCCCCTTATTGAATTTCTGAATACCCAACAGGTAATCAGCCTCATGCGGATAGAGGTGATTGGCAAAATCGCTGAAAGTAACCAGTTTTATTCGCATGTATTGGATTTGGGGTTGAAATTACAATAAAAACGAATAAGGTGAGGGTTTTAGTGGTATTGTTGTTAAATGGCTGGGAGTCGGAAGTCGGAAGCCGGAAGTTGAAAGTTGAAAGTTGGAAGTGCAGGTAGCATTCTAAGTGTCATCCCTAAAACCTAACCTGGACAAGCCAGAATTAAAAAGTAATGAAAAACATATACCACTGAATAATAAACACTAAAGTAAGGGGCGTACGATACTTTTACATTTTGAGTTTTGTGTTTAATGTTTTTAATTTCTTCCTTAAATATTGTGCCAGAAAAAACATCAACATAGCGCAGCGATCTCATGAGCTCATTTAAACCCAGATTCCGCAATAGAAATATTTAGTACCTTCATGCCAAGAAATCCTAATGCGTAGCAATAGAGAAAACTAGCCTATGGAATTTGATATAGCCTATACCAGCAAAGCGATAACGCCTTGGGGCGGAATGGTTTT
>CAIRMR010000058.1 GCA_903879715.1 uncultured Bacteroidales bacterium | reverse complement strand
GTAAGAATATGATTTTTCTGATTTTCAAACTCAGATAAATTTATAACCTATCTTTATTTAGTTGATATCTGAAATTATTCAAACAGAATAATCAGGTATTATTAAATGATCAGATGTTCATTAACATTTCTTAAACGTTTTCAATAGTTCAAAAAATAAGTGCGTTATGAAGAATCATGGAATGAAGTCAATTTTAGTATTTGTATTTATCTTTCTTCTTTTTAATGGGTATTCTCAAACACTGGATAGTTTGAAAAGCTACGATTTGAAAGGGGTTATTGTCACGGCCTCTCGCAGTCAAAAATTACTATCAAAGACACCAGAAGTAATGCAAATTATTACTTCTGCAGATATTGAGCAGCTTAATGTAAACTCTACAGGAGAAATACTTGAGTACTTAACAGGTGTAAGTATTGAAACAGGCACGGGTAGTGGATATCCCAAAAGAAGTATTGTAAGTATAGATGGATTTCCTGCCAATTACACTTTAATTATGGTTGATGGCATTCGCTTACTTACAGAACATGAGCATACAGGGCAAAACATTGATCTTATTCCACCTGAAAACATTGAACGAATAGAAATAATAAAAGGAGCCGCATCAGCACAATATGGGAGTGATGCTATGGGAGGGATTGTAAATATTATTACCAAAAAAGCATCTGATAAAACAGAATCAAGTATCTCTTTTTCAGGAGGGAGTTACGACACTTACAATACAGCACTATCTGTTCTCACGCCTGTAAACGACAAAGTAAGTATTTCTACATTATCCAATTATGAGCAATCGTCGGGTGTTCCTTTATTAGCACCGAGTCATCGAATTGGGAAAATGGGATACACCAAATTCAGTACAATGAATAATTTGACTTGGATTATAAACTCAAAATCTTCCTTAAGCTCGAATTTATATTACTCACTTAATAGTATGGAATTCGGGGATGATAATATGTATGGCCGAATGCTTTTATCATCTATGGATTATAAGCACATTCTCAAGGATCATATAAATGTAACTGCTCGCTTAAAATATTCTCATTGGGATGCCGAACAAAGTGCAGAGGATAATGGAGTATTAAATCCTGAGATTTATTTTAGTTGGACTAAATTTAAGAATAACATCATAACTTTTGGAACTGATTTCAACCATACAAATTTTAGCCGTTCAGCGGTTTTAGAACATACCCAGAATGCAATAGGCACCTTTGTGCAAGACGAAATTGAGTTGGATAAATGGTCGTTTCTTGCTGCATTGCGATATGACAAGGTAGACAATATCAAAGCTGTTGTTACACCAAAATTTGCGATGATGTACCAACCGTATTATAATTTGCGCTTAAGAGCCTCTTTTGGCAGAGGATTTCATGCCCCATCAGTTATGGAGTTATACGAAGAAGGTTATGGCCACGGGGGAAGAGCTTATCGTTTCGGAACTCCGGATTTACAGCCCGAATATAGTATAACATCAACTTTAAGTATCGAATACGCACCAATACAGAATTTCCAGATATTAATTCATGGATATTATAATACCATTAATAATATGATTACCTTTATATATGGTGGAATATGGGAGGAAAACCCAGATTCTGCTTCTGTAATTGATAAATGGGTGCGGACAAATATTCATGAAGCAAAAATATATGGCTTTGAAACAGTTGCAAAATATCAATTGAATAATAAACTTTTATTGGAGTGTGGATATAGTTATTCATACAACGAGAATAGTTCAACAGGAAAACAATTGCCATATTTCCCAGGAGAATCATTTTACTCAAAAATGGTATACAATTATAAATTGTCTACTAAGATAGATGGATCATGTTTTGTTAGTTTAAGTGCTACAAAAAATCGAAGTGCATGGGACTGGAAGCCTGCCGCCGGAACTGATTTCGATAACCCTGATGGATTAATTATAGAATTAAAAGATTATCAGTTAATAAATGCGGGTATGAAACTTAAGTTCAACAAAAAATTAAATTTGTTTCTGAATCTCGGAAATATTCTAGGTCAGAATATTCAAAAACTTGATGATTCATTCACAGAAATTGATGGTGAACCAACCTTTAAAATAGGGTGTTTGGCAAATTTTTAAAAATTGATTTCTCTCAATTTTATCGTTGAAATGAATTGACAAATTTATTTTCAATCTATCCTTGAATATAAATGATCGGTTCATGCTTTTTCTGATATTCATTTTATCAAATAGCCGATCCTTACAAATTCATTTTTTAAGCATTGATTGAACTGAAAAATCATTCGAAAAATAAAACATAAAAACACTTCCTTGAGTTTTTCATTTTCTTCAAATTCCAGGCTGTTGCAGCCATGAAAGCCTTATTAGTATACCCTTTTCTCCTAAGAAGTAATTCTGTGTCATACGGAAATCTGTTTTCAGAAGCCCTATGAACTGCACGATTCCTGCCTGTGCCCTGATTTTTTTTGCGTTTCTGCTGTTTGTGTGATTTGCTGTATCGCTTGCTTATGATTTGTTTGGTGCAATTATTTTTACCCCATTTGTTTCTAACCTTTATTTTTATCAATAATCGCAAACCAAATCTTCCAGTAGGTTAAACTTGTTTTGTCCATATGATGAAGCAACGGTTCTACCATGCGTCCATCGAAGGAATTGTTTAAAAATGCATTGATGGCGATGATAATGCCTAAATAACATGATTACTAGCATTAGAAAACGACTTTGTTGGTTAGTCAAAGTAAGATTCTGAAAAGAGTATTCCTTCAAAATTGATACCGTAAGGTTAAAATCATTAACCATGAATTGATTACGTAAAAATCATATTGGCCATTAAATGAGAATCTGACCTTCAATTTTTTAT
>CAIRMR010000057.1 GCA_903879715.1 uncultured Bacteroidales bacterium | reverse complement strand
GAAGTCGCACCCGGACTAAAAATTACAGTTTCCGTTTAACTTCAACTTCTTCGTAACCTTCAACAATATCGCCGATTTTGATGTCATTGAAGTTATCGATGTTCAATCCGCATTCGTAACCGGTAAGCACTTCTTTCACATCGTCCTTGAAACGTTTGAGTGAACCCAGTGATCCTGCATGTACAACAATACCATCACGGATAACACGAATACGAGTGTTACGGGTGATTTTACCATCCAGTACCATACAACCTGCAATAGAACCGACCTTTGAATTTTTGAATACTTCGCGTATTTCGACGTTACAAACAATTTTTTCTTCTATTTCAGGAGCAAGCATACCTTCGATAGCGAGTTTGATTTCGTTGATAGCCGTGTAGATAATGGAATAGAAACGGATATCGATTTCTTCGCGCTCGGCTAATTTGCGGGCACTCATACTTGGACGGACCTGGAAACCGGCGATAATCGCATTTGATGCAGATGCTAACAGTACGTCGCTTTCGGTGATTGCACCCACACTCTTGTGAATTACATTCACCTGAACCTGAGGTGTTGAAAGTTTGAGCAATGAATCTGACAAAGCTTCAACTGAACCATCCACGTCGGCTTTTACAATTATATTGAGTTCCTTGAAGTCACCTATAGCAATACGGCGACCGATTTCGTCGAGGGTAATATGTTTTTGCGTACGAATACCTTGTTCGCGCTGCAATTGCTGACGTTTGGTGGCGATTTGTTTCGCTTCACGCTCGTCAATCATAACTTTAAACTTGTCACCGGCCTGTGGCGCGCCTGTTAGTCCAAGTAGGAGTACAGGAGCCGAAGGACCAGCCTCTTTTACCGGTAGGTTACGTTCGTTGTACATGGCTTTTACTTTACCATAAACTGAACCGGCAAGTATAAAGTCGCCTAATTTAAGTGTGCCATTCTGAACAAGCAGTTTAGCAACATATCCGCGGCCTTTATCCAGCGAAGATTCAATTACAGTTCCTGAAGCCCTCGCATCCGGGTTGGCGTGAAGGTCGAGTAATTCGGCTTCGAGCAATACTTTATCCAAAAGTTCGGTAACATTAATACCTTTCTTCGCTGATATTTCCTGGCTTTGGTATTTTCCACCCCAATCCTCAACCAGAATATTGAGTTTCGAGAGTTCTTCTTTTATTTTCTCCGGGTTAGCTCCGTTTTTATCAATTTTATTGATGGCAAAAACCATTGGAACACCTGCAGCCTGTGCATGGTTGATGGCTTCCTTGGTTTGAGGCATTACGGTATCGTCAGCCGCTACTACAATAATTACAAGGTCAGTAACCTGGGCACCACGGGCACGCATAGCTGTAAACGCTTCGTGACCAGGAGTATCGAGGAAAGTGATCTTCCGGCCGTCTTCCAGTTGTACTTCATAAGCCCCGATATGCTGAGTAATACCTCCGGCTTCTCCGGCAATTACGTTGGCACTGCGGATATGGTCGAGCAGTGAGGTTTTACCATGATCCACGTGACCCATTACGGTAACGATTGGATTACGTGGTTTCAGCAGAGCAGGGTCATCCAGTTCATCTGAATTATCAATCGCTTCCTGTACTTCAACACTTACAAATTCTACTTTATACCCGAATTCGTCGGCAAGCACCGAAATAGTTTCAGCATCCAGACGCTGGTTAATCGAGACAAACATCCCTAAAGTCATACAGGTTGCAATGATCTTTGTAACTGGTACATCCATCATCACCGACAAGTCGTTGGCGGTAACAAATTCTGTTACTTTAAGTACCAGTTTGTCTTCTTCAGCCCTGGCAACTTCCTCCTGCATATGCTGACTGGCAACATTACGTTTTTCGCGGCGGTATTTCGAAGCTTTCGATTTTCCGGTGCCACTCAATCGCTGCAGGGTTTCCTTGATCTGTTTCTGGATATCTTCTTCTGTAAGTTCAGCCTTAGGTAAAACCGCACGGGTATGTGTTTTGGCTCCTGGTTTAGCTTTAGTTCTATCGTGAAGTTTGGCAGGTACAACAACTCTTGGAGTAGTAGTACCGGGTGTCGTGCCTGGAGCTGCAGCGTCAGTTCCGTTTTTACCTTTATTCAGACGTTTACGTTTACGCTTTTTCGACTTGCTGTCTTCATCACTCGATGAGGCGACAGGTTTGCGTGGTTCAGGACGTGAAGGCTGCGGTAACTCTATTTTACTAAGGATTTTAGGCCCTTCAAGCTTGGTAAACTTGGTTTGCAGGTAGTTTGAATCCGATTTATTGTAAGTTCCATCAATGGATGGCACATCACTGATACGGGTTGTAGTTTCTTCGGCTGCAACAGGAGCTGCAGGTTCAGGTAGAACAACTTCCTGTATTACAGGAGCAACAGGTGTTGCAACCTGTTCAATGACTTTTTCAACAACTACATCTGGTGTTTCAACTACAGAAGGAGCTTGTTTAGTTTCTGGTTTAGGCTCTTTTTCAGCAACCTTTTCTCCCTTTTCTTTTTTCTTAGGTTTTTTATCGAACTGTTTCAGATCAATTTTACCTAATACTTTTGGTCCGGTAGGAGCTGTTTCATCACTTTCAGCAATAGTTTCTGTTTCAGCAACCGGAGGCGTAACAACAGCCTTAGGTGCAGCGCTTTCGGCAACTACAGCTTTTTGTGCTTTCTCTGTTTCCGTCTGTAAGGAGGTAACTGCAGGTTCCGCAGTTTCTACAGCAACAGGAGCTTTTTCCTGGTGTGCTTTTTCAACGGCTACTGGCACTTCAACCTTTGCAACTTCTGCAGTTGTATCTGATGGCTTTGCCGGAACAACAACTTCAGGAGCAACCTTAGGTGCTACCTTAACTTCAGGAGCTTTTTCAACCATTGGAGGTTCTACCATTGGTGGTTTTGTTACGACAGGCGCAATAACTGGAGCTTTTTCCTGAACAGGAGCGGCAGCAATAATGTCTTTTACTGGTTTAACTTCTTCCACAAGAGGTTTTTTCTCTTCAGCTTTTGCAGCTTTCTGAGCCTGGTATTCCAGTTCGATATGTTTTGCAATATCCTTTGCAGCCTTATCGGGCTGGTATTCTTTTACCAAAAGAATATGCATTTCCGGACTCAACTTAGTGTTCGGATTACTATCGATTTTGTGACCTTTCTTATGCAGAAAGTCAACGATAGTGGTTACACCGACATTAAATTCGGTTGCGGCTTTTCCAAGCCTGATTGATATGGGTCCGTCTGACATGCTTTTATCGAAATTTCGCCTGAAGCTCGGAATAAGTGAGTAAAAGTACGATTTAATTTTCAAACTTATGTTTTTAGGTTACAGATATCAGCTAGCACACATAATAATGCTAAGCCTTGATGAACGGATGATACATGAATACCTTCCTTTCGTCATCTGTTATTGTTTGTTATTCAAACTCGGCTTTCAGAATCCGGTGCACTTCGCGTATGGTTTCTTCTTCCAGCTGCGAGCGGCGTACCAGTTCATCGGCACTGAGTTCAAGAACACTTTTAGCAGTATCACAACCTATGCTTTTCAGTTCATCGATGATCCACTGATCAATTTCGTCATTAAATTCCTGCAAGTCAACATCTTCGTAATCGGAATCTGTATCACGATATACATCGATCTCGTATCCGGTTAGTTTTCCTGCAAGTTTGATATTATGTCCACCTTTACCAATTGCTAATGATACCTGGTCAGGTTTCATATACACTTCAGCCCTTTTGGTTTCTTCATCCAATGTGATGGAGGTAATTTTAGCAGGGCTTAATGAACGCTGTATGTAAAGGCTTGAATTTGCTGTAAAATTTATAACATCAATATTTTCGTTGCGCAGTTCGCGAACAATACCGTGTATTCTCGATCCTTTCATACCTACACAGGCTCCAACAGGATCAATTCGGTCATCATAGGATTCAACGGCAATTTTTGCTCTTTCACCAGGTACGCGGACAATATTTTTGATAGTGATCAGCCCGTCGAAAATTTCAGGAACTTCAGCCTCAAGCAAACGCTCAAGGAATAGGGGAGAAGTACGTGAAAGAATAATAACAGGTGAGTTTTTCTTCATATCAACACGTGCAACAACTGCACGGATGGTATCGCCTTTACGGTAGAAATCACCAGGAATCTGTTCAGTACGAGGCATGGTGAGCTCAAGATCTTCGTCGTCGAGGATCAGGATTTCATTTTTCCAAACCTGGTAAACTTCGCCGGTAACAATGTCACCAATCCTGTCCTTATATTTACGGAAAATGTTGTCTTTTTCATATTCCTGAACCTTCGAAATCAGATTCTGCCTGACGGTCAGAATTTCCCGACGGCCGATATCTGCCAGTTTGATTGGTTCAACCACTTCTTCACCGACTTCAAAGTCAGGTTCGATTTTAATGGCTGCCGAATATGAGATCTGAAGATTTTCATCTTCCAATGCATCATCTTCTACAATGGTACGTTTTCGCCAGATTTCAAGGTCACCTTTGTCGACGTTAACAATGATATCGATATTTTCGTCGGTACCATGTTTTTTAATCAACATATGCCTGAATACATCTTCGAGTATACGCATCAGTGTTTCACGATCAATGTTCTTGAATTCTTTGAATTCAGAAAATGTCTCGACCAGGTTGATGTGCTCCATTTCGCCCATGGCAATTCAATATTTGAGTTTCAGATTTTAATGATTTCTTTGGTTTCCTTGATATCGCTATAAAGGAAGGTATGCGTATTTTCGGTAATGACTTTCTTTACTTTGGTAATTTCCTTCACTGTGAACCCTTGTTCGTCAGCAGCAACCAGGGTGCCTTCTATTTTACTGTTATCCTTTTGTAAAACAGATACTTCGCGGCCGATATTTTTAATATACTGGCGTGAAAGTTTGTACGGCTGATCCAGTCCTGATGATGATACATTAAGTTCAAAATCTTCGACTTCACGATCAAGTTGCCCCTCAATAAATTTGCTCAGTTCAATACAATGCTCAATCAACACATGCGTATCGCTGTCGATAAATATCCGGATACGGTTGTCCGATCGTACTGCAACGCTTACCGCAAAACGATCGGTACCCTCAAGATGTTGAGACGTAAGATCTTTTATGAGTTGTTCGCTGATCATTTATATTGTTGTTTCAGTTGTAAAAAGTGCATTTTAATAAAAGAGGGGACCAAAGTCCCCTCCACAAGTCGTCACGAGCCTGCATACCATAATCCGTATGCCAACTGTTAATTCTGTTGCCTTCCCGGAAGTATTCGTTCCCGGTAAGGGCGACTTTTTATCGGGAAATGATAAAAAGTGCTTTCAGTCAGTTGATTGAGTCAATGTTGTCCGACCAGGATTCGAACCTAGACCGAATGGACCAAAACCATTCGTGCTGCCTTTACACCATCGGACAATCTTATAATCTTTCCTAAAAGGACTGCAAAAGTAGTATTTTTTCTTTACATAAAGAAATGAAGATAAAAAAAGTATGTAGTATTTGGAATAATAGTCTTCAAAGGGTTGATTTGATGTAGTTTGTTTTTTTCTGCGTTTCGACGTTTTCTTAACAATTCATAAAAAAATCATAGGTCACTGTTAAATTTATAATTTCGTTCCTATTTAAAAATAAACCATTAATATATTCTATATGAGAACATTCAGGAAACTGAATAACCTGCTGGGCTTGATTATATTTACCCTGGCATCTTGGGTCTATCTTTCAACCATTGAGCCTACTGCAAGCTGGTGGGATTGTGGTGAATACATTTCAACCGCGTTTAAATTGCAGGTTGGTCATCCACCGGGAGCTCCGCTCTTTCAAATGTTAGGCCGTTTTTTTAGCTTATTTGCTTTCGGCGATGTGAGTAAAGTGGCAATGATGGTGAATATTATGTCAGCTTTATGCAGTTCGGCTACCATATTGTTCCTGTTTTGGAGCATTACCATGCTCGGGCTCAAGTTTACCAAAGATGAAGAAATTTCCACAGGTCGCATGTATGCTATTCTTGGAAGTGGTTTGGTTGGAGCACTGGCATATACTTTCAGCGATTCATTCTGGTTTTCGGCGGTTGAAGGCGAGGTTTATGCTATGTCATCGTTTTTTACAGCAATAGTGTTCTGGGCAATACTAAAATGGGACCAGGCAGCCGACCAGCCCCATTCGCAGCGATGGATCATTCTGATTGCTTACCTGATGGGGCTTTCAATCGGTGTTCATTTGCTGAACCTGCTTGCAATCCCGGCAATCGCGCTGGTATTTTATTTCAGGAAGTATAAAACAACCTGGAAAGGTGTGGCTTTTACACTTGGGATATCATTCTTTATCCTTTCATTTATAATGTTTTTAGTAATTCCCTATACTGTTAGCCTGGCTGGAAAATATGAAATCCTTTTTGTGAATAGTTTCGGACTTCCTTTTAATACAGGGACATTATTCTATTTTCTTGTACTGATAGGTTCGCTTGCATGGAGTATCCGGTTTACATACCAATCGAAACACAGCAAGCCGGAATATATTATTGGCGGGGTTTTGATGCTATTATTAGCAATGTTTTCATGGGTTACATTTTTTGGATCGTTACTCGTTGCCGGAGCTTATTATTGGTATAAGAACAACCCGGGCCGTACCAACCGAAACCAGGTGCGTTCAGCAGCTAATACGGTTTTCCTATCCATTGCATTTTTGCTTGTCGGGTATTCATCATTTTTTCTTCTGGTAATTCGAGCTAATACAAATACGCCGATCAACGAAAACGATCCAAGTGATGCGGTTAGTCTTTTGTCATACCTGAACCGTGAACAGTATGGTTCGTGGCCTATTGTTTATGGCCAGTATTATAACGCACCTAACGACAGGGAAAATCCGGGTTTAGATGGCAATCCTGTTTATATTAAAGATGTTAAAAAAGGGAAATACATAATTACTGATGATAAAAAAAGCAGCATTCCGAATTATGATAGCCGCTTTTGCACCATTTTTCCGCGAATGTGGAGTTCTGATACCGAACGCCAGCATCCTGAGGCTTATAAGAGTTGGGGGAAAGTAAAAGGAGTTCCCCTGGATGTTGTAAATTCTGAAGGTAAAACAGAAACACGCTACCGTCCGACGTTTGTTGAAAACATGAGATTTTTCTTCAGTTACCAGATCGATCATATGTATCTGCGCTATTTCTTCTGGAATTTCGCAGGAAGACAAAATGATATTCAGGGAGAAGGGGGAATACAAAACGGAAACTGGATAAGCGGCATTCCTTTTATCGATAATGCACGACTCGGTGAGCAGTCAAATCTGCCTGACAGCATGAAAAACGCCGCACGAAACAAGTTTTATATGTTTCCTTTCCTGCTGGGTTTACTGGGGATGTATTTTCATCTGCGAAAGCATAGAGATGGGTTCCTGGTTGTATTGCTGCTTTTCTTTATGACCGGAATCGCAATTGTGTTGTACCTTAACACCCCGCCAAACCCGCCACGCGAGCGCGATTATGCATTTGCAGGTTCTTTTTATGCGTATGCCATGTGGATTGGATTGGGTGTTATGGCGCTTTGGGATTTAGTGAGAAAATATGCTGAAAAATATTCACCTATTTTCATCACTATTGCTGGTTTAATTTTGGTTCCGGGCATTATGGCAAAAGAAGGATGGGATGACCATGACCGTTCGGATAAGTTTGCTGCCCGCGACTTTGCGGTAAATTATCTAAACTCCTGTGCGCCTAACGCAATTCTGATTACCAACGGCGATAACGATACATTCCCTTTATGGTATGCGCAGGAAGTGGAAGGAATACGCACCGATGTCAGGGTTGTAAATTTTACCCTTGCTTCCGGCGACTGGTATGTGCATCAACTGATGAGAAAAATCTATAAATCAGATACTTTGCCCTTTACCCTTTCGTACGAACAATATAACAAAGGAGTAAATGATGTACTTTATCATTCAGGAGCAATTAAGGATAGGGTTGAATTGCAGGATCTGATTGATTACATTGCAAGTGACGATCCTGCATCAAAATATAACCAGGACGGAACAATATTCACTTTGTTCCCGGCTAATAAAGTCAAAATCACACTTGATTCAGCTTTGCTGGTTAAGGAAGGATCGGTCCCGAAAAAATATGCTGACAAAATTCTGAGTTCCCTCGAATTTGATATCAGAACTAGTTATATAGCTAAAAACGACCTGATGCTTCTGGATTTCCTGGCAAAAAACAAGTTTAAACGACCAGTTTATTTTGTAAACCCTGCCAGTATCCGCTCAGCTGATTTCACTAAATTTTGTTATTTGAATGGATTTGTTTACCGGTTTTTGCCATTACAAGCAGATACTGCTGACCAGAGCAACAGGTTGGGTTTTGTTGACGCGGAATCATCTTATAATATTTTAATGAACAAGTGTAAATGGGGAAACCTTGCCAGCCCTGATGTTTATGTTGATCCGGAAAGCTTCAGGAATACTTTTGCGCCAAAGCAAAATTTTATGCGCCTGGCAAAAAAACTGGTGGCCGAGGGAAAGAATGATCAGGCCATTAAAGTAGTTGATTATGTGCAGCAGATTTTCCCTGACAATAAGATTCATTTCGATTATTACATGGTTGAATTTGTAAACACCTATTATGCAGCAGGTGCTTTTGATAAAGGAAACAAGCTGGCAAACAGATTACTGCAGATTTATGAGCAGAATCTCGGCTATATTTCAAGGCTCAGTCCTGAATTCCGCGGTAATTATGAAGAAGATCATAATATAGCCTTAAGCGTTATAGACTATTTGAAGCAAATGGCCACGCAATACAATCAGCCGGCAATAACCGGGCGAATTGAAAAATATCAAAATACAACAAAGAGCGTGAATTGATTTTGCATTCGGTATAATTTTCTTTTAAACAGGGAGTTAATTCTCCCTGTTTTTGTTTCTGCTAATATCGTGGAAACAAATATTGGTTCAGGTAGCAGTATAAATTCTATCTGATAATGATGTTTGCAAAGGAAAATATGTCACTCTTTTCATATCAATTCTTAAAAATGAATTGTACTTCACAATTATTGGTTAATTTCGTCCCTTCAAATTTTTGTTTATTCATTAATCTATACTTTTCATGAAAACATTCAGGAAACTGAATAACCTGCTGGGCTGGATAATATTTGCCTTCTCATCGTGGGTTTACCTGTCAACCGTTGAACCTACCGCCAGCTGGTGGGATTGCGGCGAATATATTTCAACCGCGTTTAAATTGCAGGTTGGCCACCCCCCGGGAGCTCCTTTGTTCCAAATGTTGGGACGTTTCTTCAGCTTGTTTGCTTTTGGTGATTTGAGTAAAGTGGCATTAATGGTAAATTATATGTCAGCTTTGAGTAGTTCCGCAACCATTTTATTCCTGTTCTGGAGTATAACTATGCTTGGGCTTAAATTTACGAAAGACGAAGAGATTTCGACAGGACGTATGTTTGCTATACTTGGAAGCGGTTTAGTTGGTGCTTTGGCTTACACTTTCAGCGATTCATTCTGGTTTTCAGCAGTGGAAGGTGAAGTTTATGCTATGTCATCGTTCTTTACAGCTATAGTATTCTGGGCTATTCTCAAATGGGACCAGGTTGCCGATCAGCCTCATTCGCAGCGTTGGATCATCCTGATCGCTTACCTGATGGGACTTTCAATCGGGGTACATTTGCTCAACCTACTTGCAATTCCTGCAATTGCTCTGGTATTTTATTTCAGGAAGTATAAAACCACATGGAAAGGAGTTGTGCTCACATTGGGTATTGCATTCTTTATCCTTTCTTTTATAATGTTCCTGGTAATTCCTTATACAGTCAATCTTGCCGGTAAATACGAAATTCTTTTTGTAAATAGTTATGGTCTTCCTTTTAATTCAGGGACATTATTTTATTTCCTTATTCTGGTTGGTTCATTGATCTGGAGCATACAGTTTACGTACCAGGATAAACATTCTACATTGAATTACATTATTGGTGGAATTCTTTTACTCCTGTTATCCATATTTTCCTGGACAACATTCCTCGGATTTCTTATAGTTGTAGGAATTTATTATTGGTATAAGAGCAATCCTGGTCGCCTGAACCGTGCCCAGGTTCGTTCAGCAGCGAATACCGTTTTTATGTCAATTGCATTTCTGCTGATAGGGTATTCGTCATTTTTCCTGCTTGTAATTCGTGCAAACACCAATACGCCAATCAACGAAAATGATCCAAGTGATGCGGTAAGTTTGTTATCTTATTTGAACCGTGAACAATATGGTACATGGCCAGTTGTTTATGGCCAGTACTACAACGCACCCCAGGATCAGGCGAAACCTTATTCGGATGCTACGCCTTTTTATGTGAAAGATACAAAAAAAGGGAAATATGTAATGACTGATGACAGGAAGAATACAATTCCAAATTATGACAGCAAGTTTTGTACTTTTTTTCCACGTATGTGGAGTAACCAAAAACCAAGTCATATTTCAGCTTACAAATCATGGGGGAAAATTAAGGGTACTCCTATTGATGTTGTAAATGATGAAGGCAAGGCTGAAACATTGTATAGGCCTACCATGGTTGAAAACGTACGCTTTTTCCTGAATTACCAGGTTGGTCACATGTATATGCGTTATTTCTTCTGGAATTTTGTAGGAAGGCAAAACGATATTGAAAGTGCCGGCGGAATCCGCTACGGTAACTGGATAAGTGGAATACCTGCTGTTGACAATGCAAGACTTGGCGATCAGACGAACCTGCCTGAAAGTATGGAGAATGCGGCACGAAATAAATTCTATTTCCTGCCTTTATTATTGGGTCTTTTTGGTTTGTTCTTCCATCTTCGAAAACATACTGATGGATTCCTGGTCGTATTGTTGCTCTTCTTTATGACAGGATTGGCCATTGTTATGTATCTGAATATAACACCTTATCAGCCGCGCGAACGGGATTATGCCTTTGCGGGTTCATTTTATCCTTTTGCTATTTGGATTGGGCTTGGAGTTCTTGGCTTATGGGATATGCTTAAAAAAGTAAATGAAAAGTATATCGCTATTCCAATTACAGCTGCTTGTCTGTTGCTTGTACCTGGCATAATGGCCAAAGAAGGCTGGGACGATCATACACGCGCTAATAAATATGCAGCCCGTGATTTTGCAGTAAACTATCTCAATTCATGTGCTCCCAATGCTATACTTATCACCAACGGGGATAATGATACCTTCCCTCTCTGGTACGCCCAGGAAGTGGAAGGCATACGCACCGATGTAAGAGTAGTAAATTTCATGCTCTCTTCCGGCGATTGGTATGTGCATCAGCTTATGAGGAAAATTTATAATTCTGAAGCTTTACCGTTTACACTTTCGTACGATCAGTATAATAAAGGTATAAATGAAGTGTGTGCATTTTCCGGGCAATTTCAGGAGGAGCGAATTGAACTTCAGGATATTATTAACCTGATCGCCAGCGATGATCCTGCTTCTAGATTCCAGTCGGGATCGAGATCAATTGCTATTTACCCTACCAAAAAGGTGAAAATCACGCTTGATTCCGCATCAATGGTTAAGAATGGCATTGTCCCGGCTAACCTGGCAGATAGAGTTGTAGGTACGGTTGAATGGGATATTAAGTCCAACTATTTGTACAAGAACGATCTCATGTTACTTGATTTTCTTGCTAAAAACAAGTTCAAACGGCCGATTTATTTTGTCAGCCCTTCGAGTATGAGTGATGCTGTGGATGTTGATAAATACTGCTACCAGGAAGGTTTTATCTACAGGTTTATGCCTGTTAAACCTGATGAGCGTGACTTTATTAAAGGCGTTGGCAGTGTTAATGCTGAATCATCCTACGACATACTGATGAATAAGTGCAAATGGGGTAATCTGAATCAGCCGGGTGTTTATGTGGATCGCGAAAGCAATCGTAACACTATGATGCCAAAGCAGGATTTTGCCCGCCTGGCGCGCAAACTTACTATTGAGAACAAGATGGATTCAGCGGTAAAAGTGTGCGATTATGTGCAAAAAATCTTCCCTGACAATAAGATCCATTTTGATTACTATATGATTCAATTTGTGGATGTTTACTACAAAGCAGGCGCTTTTGAAAAAGGGAATAAACTTGCAACCCGCCTCTTTGAGATCTATCAGCAGAATACGGATTATTACCTATCACTCGATCCTGAATTCCGTGGCAACTACGATGAGGACCTGAATGAAGCATATGGTTTCTTTAATTCGATGAAACAGATTGCCGATCAGTATAATCAGAAAGTTATTTCGCAGAAAGTGGATAAATTTATGAATGAACGGATGGGTGGAATGAAATAAATAGAAGTTAAGTAATAAATAGAAAAGGAGCTCTTGGGCTCCTTTTTTGTTGTTGTCTAAGGTAGAAAATAGCTTTGGTTGACTAAGGTTAGATCTCACCCTGCTTCTGCGGGCATGGATTTACTATCTGTGCCGCCCGCCAACTAACTCCGCTGGCGCGGATTTGCAATCCGTGCCCCCAAATAATCTGGAAACCTGTCGTTTTTTTAATTGCAAATTTAGCTAACGTTACTTTGTTCGCAGCGGCAGCAGAAATTATGATCGGCACGGATTATATGACCATACCAGTGGGAATAGGCGAATTAGGTCCTTGGAAAGCAACAAAAAAAGGAGCCTCAGCTCCCTTTAATTTTATCGTTTAAGAATCTTTAAAAGAATCCCTTATTTCGTAATCTTCGGTTTCCACGCCAATATTACAATCCCCGCAATTATTAGTGGGATTGAAAGCAGTTGCCCCATATTCAGTGTCATTGAACTTTCGAAAGCAACCTGTGGCTCTTTTATAAATTCAACAATAAACCTGAATCCAAAAACTACTATCAGGAAGACTCCAAATAAAAATCCTGGTCTCGGTTTTCCATCTTTATTATAATAGTACCAAAGCAGGAAGAAGAAAAGACTGAGATATGCCAACCCTTCATAAATTTGGGTCGGGTGCCGTGGTAGAATTACTTCGTCAGGCATAACACGCGTATGTTCAAATATAAATCCCCATGGGAGATTAGTAATATTGCCATAAATTTCGCTGTTAAAAAGGTTGCCTGTACGGATAAAAAAGCCCGACAGGGCAACAACTATTGCGATACGATCAAATACCCAGAAAAAGGGCTGGCGTGTTTTCCTCGAAAAGAGGTACAGCGCCAAAGGAATTCCTATTGCAGCACCATGACTGGCCAAGCCACCTTGCCAGATTTTAAGAATATCTAACGGATGAGCAAGATATGACTCCGGCTCATAAAATAATACATGCCCTAAGCGAGCGCCAACTACAGTGGCTATCAGCATATACATGCTTAGTTTATCAAGCAGCGGCTCAGGAATATTTTCCTTTTGAAATATGCGAAGCATAATAAAATAACCTACTACAAACGACATAGCAAACAATAGCCCGTACCAGCGCACGCTGATCGGGCCTAAACTAAATATTGTAGGGCTGATATTCCAGTGAATAAATTGAAGGATCATTTTCTGTGATTTAATGGGTTGCAAAAATACTTAGAATAATTTCATTACTGAATTATTTCTTTTTCAATTCAGCAATAGCTGCGCTTAAGTTCAATCGGTCAATATTATTATTAAAACCCGAATATTTTAGAGCTTCGTCAATATCTGCTTTAAGATTCAGTTTATCCTGCTTTCGCCATAACGTTGAGCCTGCTTTCTGATGTAGCTCAGCTAAATAGATTTGTTCAGTCTGACCTGGAGTGGGTACAAACAAGGCTTTTGACCCCAGGGCGTACAAATCCATAATCGATGAATACCCGGATCGGCAAATGACTATTGAAGATGTATTAATAAGATCGCTCATTTCTTGTGTTGGTAAATGAGGCAGTATTGTTAGTTTGTCTTTCGAAGTTGACTGGTTTCCAGATTCAGGTTTTCCACTTAAAATTGTTCCGGGTTGGTTTAGTTCAAGAAGTTGAACTGTTAATAAATCCTCAAATATGCTTCGCTGTGGCTCAGGCCCGGAAATTATTGTTATAATTTTTCCATCAACAGCATTTTTTTCTGAATATGTCTTTGCCTGGTAAAAGCGTGATAACGGCCCTATAAATTTAGCATTCTTTGGTAGCGGATATTTATGCGACAGATCACCACTCAATCCCGGTGATTCTTCGTAATCAGGAATCCAGCATTCATCGAACCGGCTTATCATCAGTCGCGAAATAAGGTAAGCTGGGTATTCAGCAAATTTTAACCAGGCTGGAGTTTTTACCATCACCTGGTGAGTAATTAATATACTCCTAAACTTTTTATTCCATAAGCCGTATCGGTTATCTGAAATTATAATATCAAAATTATAAAGCTTAAGAAGGCTCTTCAGATCATGATGTTCGCGAAAAATTGTTCCTACAAACCTGGGCAGAAGCAAAAACAGGTGCAAAACCATTTTGCCGGTTTTTAAATACGAAGGAGAAAATCCTTTCAAATCAACACTGACAAGATTAGGGAACTCTTTCTGCAATAAAATCAGTGAGCGTCCGTATCCTGCAATAGTAACTTTATGCCTGGCCTTAATTAACTCCTGTATTACCGGAATACAACGTGAAGCATGTCCCAGGCCCCAATCGAGCGGACTTATCAGGATATGCAATGGCTTTGGCTGCATTCAGTAGTTTTGGAGATACAAATGTATGATTAAGGATTTTGCTTCCGCCATAAATTAAACAGAATTTTTCAATTGCCGGAAGACCAAAGTCGGAAGCCGGAAGTCCGAAGCCGGAAGTTAGTCGTTAAGTATCATCAAACTTAGGATAAATAAGCTCTGTTTTATTATCAAATATAGTTCAGAAAGTTTTTTTTGCATTGGATCGCTCATGTCTTCCGACTTCCGACAATGAACAACATTTGCCCGTTAATTAGGAGTAGAATTGATTTGTTAATAATATTAATCAACCAGGTAAAAGAGATTTTTATAAAATTCGTAAGTTTGGGCTACAATATGGATGATCTGATCTATAAACTGGCGCTGACGCTGATTCCTGGTGTCGGAAGTGTGAACGGCAAGAGCCTTGTAGCATATTGCGGGGGCGTGAAAGCCGTTTTCTTGGAAAAGAAACGCGCTTTACTGAAAATACCCGGAATCGGAGAGCAAACAGTGAATGCCCTGGTTAACCATAATGTTTTCGCACGGGCTGAAGAAGAGCTCGCGTTTATTGAGAAGAACAAATTATCGGCTTTTTTTTACCTCGACAAAGAATATCCTGTTCGCCTGAAGCAATGTCATGATAGTCCGTTGATGCTATATTACAAAGGAACTGCCGATCTTAACGTAGCCAAAGTGGTAGCTTTGGTTGGTACCCGGAAAGCTACCGAATATGGCCGGGATATGTGCCGAAGGATTGTTGAGGGATTGGTTGAGCACAAGGTGTTAGTCGTTAGCGGTCTTGCTTATGGAATTGATACCTGGTCGCATAAAGCCGCTCTTGATAATAAGCTTGAAACTGTAGGGGTTTTGGGTCATGGGCTTGATCGGGTTTATCCATTTGCGAACCGCTCATTAGCAGATAAAATGACGGAAACAGGTGGCTTATTATGTGAGTACATGAGTAATACAACACCTGATCGGGAGAATTTCCCTATGCGTAACCGCATAATTGCAGGTATGAGCGATGCAGTGGTTGTTGTTGAAGCAGGGATTTCCGGCGGCGCATTGATCACTGCCGAAATTGCCAATTCCTATAACCGGGATGTATTCGCTGTTCCCGGTCGTATCGGCGATCCCCATTCGGAAGGATGTAACAAACTTATAAAAATCAATAAGGCCGCGTTAATACAATCCGCCAAGGATATCAGCTACCTGTTGAATTGGGATGAAGTGAAAACTCAGAAGAAAACTATCCAGAGGCAGTTATTTATGGAACTTTCGCCGGATGAGGAGCTTATCGTAAATGTGTTGAAGGAAAAGGGTGATCTTGATATAGATTCACTCTTAATCGAATCTAAAATACTGCCGGCAAAAGCAGCTTCAATACTTCTGAATATGGAATTTGAAGGTATTTTGCGTTGCCTGCCGGGAAAAGTATACCGGTTAATTTGATTTGGCAGGTTCCCGAAGGCTGATAAAAAGCAAGGAAATAGCAGTAATAAGCATTCCTCCAATTGCCATGTAAAGCATTAATCTGTCATTTGTTAACAGGCAGAACCTGTACATCCCCTGAAATACTACAGCAATGAACAAACCAGTAATAAAGTCAATTACCGGAAATTGACGGTTCAACGCTATGCCTGTGAAATACCCCATGATTATGGCTATTGATACAAACACTGGCCCGATTGTAAGCGCAAAGTATGACATATTGATATAAATAGGGGGGTAGAATAGCGCAAATACAGAATACCCGATCGTAAATCCGGCAGCAATAATAATGCTGTAAAGAATTACATCAAATGTTTTGGTAATTTGTTTGCTAGGATATACATATAATCTCAACACCAGGAACTTCCATAGTTCAAATACGCCTCCGGTTAGTACGAAAGCATAAAAAACAGTCCGGTTAAAGCTATGAAGATGATCAAGGTGTAAGTATGTAATAAGATTATCAATAACGAAAACAGGTAAAATGCCAACTGCTCCTAAAATGAATGTTTTATAAATAAGATGAAAATTGCCATCTGAATATTTGTTTTTAAGAAATAAATAGAGAGTTACAACTACAATTGGAGCTGGCAGGAGCGATAGTATGGCACTGGTTTCCATCAGATATTTTCTTCAAATATAGCAAATTTTCCGTAAATCCCAGCTTTCTGTTTTTAGCGTAAAATCTTTTATTGATAATTAAAACATTGTTAATGATTTTAACAAACCATGTAATAATATTGTTAAAATTTATGTTTTTACATTCTGATCAGCTTATATTTACGCACATTTGTTTACTTAAGGCTGAAAAGCGGTAATTTTGTCCTGATTTGTAAATACAGATAGATTTGATGGAAAGATTTGTTTACAACCAATAGTTAATCTTAAGCTCCTTTGTGAAAGGCATAGTCATAAAATCAACAGGAAGTTGGTACATCGTATTAACGGAAGACAAAAAGCTTTGTAATTGCAGGCTCAAGGGACAGTTCCGGATTCATGGTATCCGAACAACTAACCCGGTGGCTGTTGGTGATCATGTGGAATTTAAGTGGGAAGGTGCCGAGGAAAACGGGATTATAACTGCTATTGAGCCCCGATCCAATTATATTGTTCGCCGTTCAATAAATCTGTCTAAATCAGCTCATATCATTGCATCAAACATCGACAGGTTGTATATCGTGGCCAGCATAATGCTACCGCGAACCTCAACAGGTTTTATCGACAGGTTGCTGGTTACAGCTGAAGCATATCACATCCCTGCAGCATTGATTTTTAATAAAATTGACATTTATACACCTGAGGCTCAAATTCGATGTGACGATCTTATGGAACTATACAGTTCATTAGGCTATCCTTCGTATGCTGTATCGGCTTTGGAAGGTACAGGGATAGAAACACTTCGTATCGCATTGCGCGGGAAGGTGAATTTGTTTTCAGGGCATTCAGGAGTAGGAAAATCCGCGTTGATAAATGCTCTTGATCCGTTATTGGCAATTAAAACCGGTGAGATTTCATCCTACCATAATAAAGGAATGCATACCACAACATTTGCCGAAATGCATCCCTTGTCTTTTGGTGGCTTTATGATCGACACTCCTGGTATAAAAGAATTTGGCCTGGTGCATTTTGAAAGCCAGGAAATCAGTGAGCGTTTTCCTGAGTTTAGGGCGTTGCTCCCCAATTGCAGGTACAACAACTGTACGCATAACCACGAACCCGGTTGTGCTGTAAAAAAAGGATTAGATGAAGGAATCATTAATCCTGAAAGGTATCACAATTATCTTGGTCTTCTCAACGACGAGAGCCTGGATGTTGCTGAGTATGTTTGAGGTTAACACTTTTATTGTTAGCCAGTAGTTTTTATTAATAAGTATTGACACATTATGAGAACAGTTATTCAAAGAGTTGCATCCTGCAACCTTACTATTGAAGGTCAGGAGTATAGCCATATTGGTTATGGATTATTGGTGTTGGTTAGTTTTGAAGATGCAGACACATCCGAAGACAGGGAATGGCTTTGTGGCAAAATCACAGGATTACGTATTTTTGACGATAGCCAGGGCACGATGGATCTTGATATCCGCGATATTGGAGGCGATATAATGGTGGTGAGCCAGTTTACCTTGCACGCCAGTACCCGCAGAGGGAACCGTCCTTCATACAGCAAAGCAGCACGACCGGATGTTGCCAAACCTGCATACGATGCATTTATTGAATCCCTGGAACTCAGTCTCGAACGCAAAGTTTCTACTGGTCAGTTTGGCGCTCATATGGAAATAAGCCTTGTAAATGATGGGCCTGTTACCATTTTCATCGATTCGAAAAACCGGGAATAACATCAGTCTAAGGATCTTCTTTTCACTGAAATATTTTTATGATAATTCAACCCGGCTGCCAGAAGTCGGGATTGCATTGTTACATAAATTTCAGACGAGGAACCGTTCTTTATACCTGTTTTCATCAGTCAAGCAAAATGATTTTCTGCCAAACCAGTTGTAGCGGTTTTTTGCGATAAACCGGTAAATTGCATCTCTGAATATAGGAGGAACAAGAATAAAAATTCTCAATAAATGCCAGGGGAAGCTGAGTTGAGCCGTCAACTTTAAAGCTGCCGTGGAATGGCCATACAGCATATTGTCTTGTAAAAGCAGTAACGTATCTGATCGTTTAAAAGTCTTTCCGGCCAATTTTACGATTCCTGATCCAAATTCTGATTGTATTGAACTAAATCTCAGGTTGCCTGAATGGTTATGCCTAAGCAAAAATCGTACTGCTCTGCTGCATAACGTACATTCACCATCGAATAATACAATGGGTTGCTTATTGGCTAAATCTTCAGATAAACAGAATATTTGAGGGTTTTTCATTCGAAAAATAAACCTTGTATTAAGAGTAACGTTTCGTTAAATTTGTTTGTTCAATTTTCGGACGTATCTCAATAAATTTCATGAGATGAAAATTTCTAAGAATTTTCAAATACATATAGAAAATTGAATGTTTTTTTTATCTTTACAAAGAATTCAAATCACTAAATTTATTAAAATATAATGAGTACAGGTAAGATTGTTTTTGCGAATGGCAAGTTGCAAGTTCCTGATTTTCCGGTTATACCATTTATTATTGGTGACGGAACAGGCCCTGACATCTGGAATGCATCAGTAAGAGTTTTTAACGCAGCTGTAGAAAAAGCTTACGGTGGGAAACGGAAAATAATGTGGAAAGAAGTACTGGCTGGTGAAAAAGCATTTTCGGAAACGGGTAACTGGCTTCCTGACGAAACGCTGGATGCATTTAAAGAATACCTGGTTGGGATTAAAGGACCACTTACAACTCCGGTAGGTGGAGGCATTCGTTCACTCAATGTTGCTTTAAGGCAGATACTTGACCTATATGTCTGCCTGCGACCTGTGCGATGGTTCCAGGGCGTTCCAAGTCCTGTAAAAAGGCCTGATAAAGTGGATATGCATATTTTCCGCGAAAATACCGAAGATATTTATGCCGGCATCGAATACATGAGCGGCACTCCTGAAGCTACAAAAGTGATCGATTTTCTGATCAACGAGATGGGGGTTACTAAAATCAGGTTCCCTAAAACATCTTCCATTGGAATTAAACCTGTCTCTGTTGAAGGTACTGAACGTTTGGTTCGTGCAGCGATTGAATACACCATCAGCCACAAACTGCCTTCGTTGACCATCGTTCATAAAGGGAACATTATGAAGTTTACCGAAGGCGGTTTTAAACAATGGGGCTATGCATTGGTTGAGCGTGAATTCGGTGATAAAACTTTTACCTGGGCTCAATACGACCGCATTGCTGCCGAAAAAGGCCGCGAAGCTGCAGAATCGGCACAGCAAAAAGCAGTGGCAGAAGGAAAAATTATCGTGAAAGATGTTATTGCCGACGCATTTCTACAGCAGATATTACTACGCCCTGATGAATACTCGGTAATTGCCACCCTTAACCTGAATGGCGATTATATTTCAGATGCACTTGCAGCAATGGTTGGTGGTATCGGAATAGCTCCCGGAGCAAATATAAATTACCAGAATGGATTTGCTATTTTTGAAGCAACTCACGGAACAGCTCCCAAATATGCCGGCCTCGACCAGGTAAATCCAGGGTCAGTAATCCTGTCAGGTGCGCTTATGTTTGAGTACCTTGGCTGGAATGAAGTTGCCAAACTGCTTTATGATTCAATGGAGAAAACTATTGCCAATAAAACGGTAACATACGATTTTCATCGTCTCATGGAAGGTGCAACCAAACTGAAGACTTCAGAATTTGGAACTGAAATGATAAAAAATATGTAATCGGTAGCTGCCATTTTAAAGAATAGCTCAATCATTATCACAATAAAAGTGTTTTTACAAATTTTTAATACTTAATTTTATGTCGTTCAGACTTAAAGACAGGCTTCACGAGAAAATATTGGAATGGCGTCCACGCACCGAAAGACTCCTGAAGGAATATGGCAATGTGGTTATCGATCAGGTAACCATTGGACAGGTAATCGGCGGTATGCGGGGAGTCAAGGTATTATTGACTGACATTTCATACCTCGATCCTAACGAAGGCATCAGGTATCGTGGATTAACACTTCCCGAAGTGTTCGAGAAACTTCCGAAACCTAAAGGCGCAGAGATGCCTTATGTCGAAGGTCTTTTTTATCTTCTGGTTACCGGGGATATTCCTAATGAAGAGGAACTTCAGGATGTAATTGATGAGTTTAACAAACGCAGGATTCTTCCTCGTTATGTTTACGAAGTTATTGATGGAATGCCTTGCTGCAGCCATCCTATGGCTATATTTTCAGCCGTAATTACAACATTGCAGCGTGAATCTTTGTTTGCGAAAAAATATGCTTCCGGTAAATTGCATAAACTCGATTATTGGGATTCTACTTACGAAGATGCTCTCAATCTGTTAGCTAAGATGCCGGAAATTGCTACCTACATCTACGCAAAACTTTATCGTGACGGCAAGCGCATACAGTCAAACCCATACCTCGATTTTGGCGCTAACTTTGCCCATATGATGGGAATCGGAAAGCCATACGACGATGTGAGCCGTATGAATTTTATTATCCATGCAGATCACGAAGGGGGTAATGTAAGTGCCCATACAGGACATTTGGTTTCCAGTTCATTGTCGGATATTTACCTCAGTATTGCTGCTATGGTTAATGGTCTTGCCGGACCATTGCACGGCCTGGCTAACCAGGAAGTACTGCGTTGGTTGCAGGGAGTGATGGAAAAAATGGAAGATCGTGTTCCTACCGAAGAAGAAATGAAGAAGTTTGTCTGGGATACCCTCAAATCAGGGCAGGTTATTCCTGGTTACGGTCATGCTGTACTTCGCAAAACGGACCCAAGGTACACTTTGCAACATAACTTTTGCCAGACTCACCTGAAAGACGACCTGATGTTCAAATATACGGATATGCTTTATAAAGTAGTTCCGGATATATTACGTGAGCAGGGAAAAGCTAAGAATCCATGGCCAAATGTGGATGCCCAATCCGGAGTTATTCAATGGCATTATGGCATAAAAGAATACGATTTTTATACTGTATTGTTTGGAATCGGACGTGCTATTGGTATAGCCGCAAATCTGATCTGGGATCGTGCATTAACTTATCCGCTTGAACGCCCTAAATCAGTTACAACAGCCATGCTCGAAGATATGGCAGCAGGTAAAGAGGTTGTAATTGAGGATTAAATTTTAATTTTGATAAAAGTTAAAAGCCATCCCGTCAAGGATGGCTTTTTTGATTTTCAGGAATTTAAAATTCAAAATTATTTTGAACATACGTCTGCAAATCAGGAAAAAATTGCCTGAACTCTTGTTGGAATTCCGGATAACCGGCTTTCAGGTTTACTACTGCAAGTTCCATATTTGATACGAAAGTTGTCCGTCGCGACATCCCGTTAAAAGCTTGTTGCATTCCATCAAAACTGCCATACGATAAAAGCCAGTTTTGTTTTTCCATATAAAAAAGTAAGCGGGCTGACCTTTCCGGAAGAATGACTTTGAAAGTGTTCAGGATATCATACCTTGTTTTTGTGAAATCCGGTAAATCCTGATCCGAATATTCATCCCAATGAGCTGAAAGATAGTGATCATAATACATATCCACAATTACACCGGCATATTTTCGGAAATCGGCTCTTAATCGTGCTATGCTTTCCTTAACCACAGGATGCTGATCCGTAAATGTGTCAATGGCACGGTGCATCGAAATCCCTTTCCTGATGTTCGCTGAATATTTTAAAACATCACTGCCTTTTACATGATCCGCAATAAAGTTGCCAAGGATCATTTCAGGATCAGTACCGGCCAGGAAGAGATGTGCGAGATAATTCAAAATTATAGTATTTTAGGAAAGATGAAAGGCAAATTTACGATTTACGATTTACGATTTACGATCTACGATTTGCGAATGACGATTTACTATTAACGATTAACGATTAACGATTTTACACTGAGCGATGGTTGCTGAAGGTGGGTGAGCGGAGCCGAACCCCCGAAGCAAGCCGAAGTGTTACGATTTACGATTTACGAATGACGAATTACGAATGACGAATTACGATTAACGATTAACGATTTACGATTTACGAATGACGAATGACGATTTACGATTTTGTAAAACCATTTTCCATTTTCCAAAAATGAATAACGAATGACGATTAACGATTAACGATTAACTAATTTTCCGGAGGTCAAAAGTATAAAACATCTGAAATATTAACGTGTTCAAAAGGGCAACATTATTTTTTATTTTTGAAAACCGCAAATTCAGTGAATTACTGAAATTATTTTTTAAAAGTACTTGTTAATCAGGTTCAATTCATGTACGTTTGCTGCATTATTTCTGTTGTTAAAGTATTCAAGATATGGATCAAAAATTAATGTTGCTTGGGGATGAAGCAATTGCACAGGCAGCTATAGATGCCGGAATATCAGGTATATATGCTTATCCCGGAACACCTTCGACTGAAATAACTGAATATGTTATTCAATCCGTTGAAGCTAAATCAGGGCAGATTCGTGCCGGTTGGTCTACCAATGAAAAAACAGCCATGGAATCAGCTCTTGGAATGTCCTACGCAGGCAAGCGCGCAATGGTTTGCATGAAGCATGTTGGTTTAAATGTAGCCGCTGATCCTTTCATGAATTCGGCTATCACAGGTGCTAACGGTGGACTGATAGTAGTTTCTGCCGATGATCCTTCCATGCACTCATCCCAGAACGAACAGGACTCGCGGGTGTTTGGTCAGTTCGCAATGCTCCCTATACTCGAGCCAACCAATCAGCAGGATGCATACGACATGGTACACTTTGGATTTGATATGTCAGAAAAACTTGGCGTTCCTGTTCTGATGAGAATTACAACCCGTTTGGCTCATTCACGCGCTGGTGTTATGCGTAAACCTCAAAGACCACAAAACGAAATCCATTTACCAGATGATCACAGGCAGTTTATTCTGTTACCTGCAAACGCCCGACGTCAGTATAAATCACTTTTGCACAAGCAGGATGAGTTTGAAAAATATTCTTTCAACTCAGGGTTTAATGTTTTTACAGATGGAGAAAATAAAAGCCTGGGAATTATTACTACGGGAATAGCCTATAATTATTTACTCGAAAATTATCCTGAGCGAAACATTCCATTCCCTGTTCTGAAAATAGGTCAATATCCTGTTCCGCATTCAATGGTTGCGGCAATTTATGGTTCATGTGACGAACTCCTGATTCTTGAAGAAGGTTACCCTATTGTTGAAGAGTCAATAAGAGGTTTTTTGAATAATGGTAAAACTGTCCACGGCCGTTTGGATGGAAGTGTTCCCAGGGATGGAGAGCTTAATCCTAATATTGTTGCGGTAGCCCTTGGTTTGGAAGATACCAGGGGGAAAGACATCCCATCTATTGTGGTTTCCCGGCCGCCTTCGCTCTGCAAAGGTTGCCCGCATATATATTCATACAATGCGCTTAATCAGGCCCTGGCAGAATTTAGTAAAGGCAGAGTGTTCTCTGATATAGGATGTTATACACTTGGTGCGCTGGATCCGTTTGACGCAATTAATACCTGTGTTGATATGGGCGCATCCATTACCATGGCTAAAGGCGCTGCTGATGCAGGATTGCATCCGGCAGTTGCCGTTATTGGCGACAGTACTTTTACACATAGTGGTATTACCGGTCTTATTGATTGTGTGAAAGATAAGAGTAAGATTATGCTGATGATCCTGGATAATGAAACCACAGCTATGACAGGAGGTCAGGATTCATCAGCTTTTGGCAGGATCGAAGATATTTGCCTGGGAGTAGGTGTGAATAAAGATCATATAATCATTCTTGATCCTTCGCCCAAATTCCATGACGTAAATCTTGCCATTCTGAAACAGGAACTCGACTACGAAGGTGTTTCTGTTATTATCCCGCGCCGCGAATGTATTCAGACTTCTATCCGGCATCATAAAGAACTTAAGAAAATTGAAATTATGGCTAGTTAATCAAGGTTATGAAAAGAGATATAATTCTTGCAGGTGTTGGGGGACAAGGAATTCTTTCAATTGCAACAACAATTGGTACCGCTGCACTCAATGTGGGTTTGCACCTTAAACAAGCGGAAGTTCACGGTATGAGCCAGCGCGGAGGTGATGTTTCATCAAACCTGCGCATAGCCGATCATGAAATCGCTTCTGATCTTATCCCTTACGGAAAAGCTGATCTGATTATTTCTGTTGAGCCAATGGAATCGTTACGTTACCTTCCATTTCTTTCGCCTGACGGTTGGCTGATAACAAATACAAAACCATTCGTCAACATCACAAACTACCCTGAAATGGGCAAGTTAATGGCGGAAATAGAAAAGATAAGTAATCATATTGCGCTTGATGCTGATGAAATTGCAAAAAAACTAGGTTCCGTAAGGTCAGCCAATATGGTGATACTTGGCGCGGCTTCGCCTTTCCTTGAAATGAATTATTCTGATTTACAGGATGCGATTCGTCATATCTTTGAGCAAAAAGGAGTAGAAATTGTAAAAATAAATCTTGATGCATTGCAGGCAGGACGCGATTTTACTGAAGCGCATATGAACTAGTCAGGCTTGCTTTTGGTATTTGTTATCTCTTAAAACTGGTAAACGATAAAAATCGGGTTGTCAAATAACGCCAAAGAATTTTCTTTTTTTTAAAAAAGTAGGGGAAACCCTTCTTTTTTTTGATCAATTAAAAGAAATACCCGAAATTGCCGTTAAAACGATAATTCAAAATAATTCATTCAAAAAAATACTTGATTTAATGGAATTGAATAAAAAGAAAATAAGACTTCTAATTACTATTGGACTTTTCATTATAGCTTCAGTTGTAGCTTTAGTAGCTTTTAAAGATTTTATTTTTGAGCCTATAGTTCACCCTATAGCTAAAATTGCGCAGAAAATTGAATATGGGATTGTGACCGATTCGTTTAAAATTGACCGTGATGAAATAAAATCAGGTGAAAACCTGGGCGGAATATTTACCAGGCTCGGTGTTGATCAAAAGATTGTCGGAAATCTGAATACGTATACCGATGGAATTTTTGATATCCGCAAACTCCGCACAGGCAATACCTATACCGCTATGATGAGTAATGACGGCAGCAATAAACTGAAGTATTTTGTTTACACCATAAACGACACCAGTTATGTGATTTTTGATTTCCGTGATTCACTTCATGTACATACCGATGCCAAGGAAGTTGTACGGAATCTGAAATCAGTTTCCGGTGTGATAAACTCTTCTCTTTGGGCTACAATGCAGGAGTCGGGTGCTGATCCTAATATGGCAGTTGCCCTGGCTAATATCTATCAATGGTCTATCGATTTCTATTCTATCCAGAAAGGCGATTCATTCAAAGCTATATACGAAGAGCTCTCAGTAGATGGAAAGCCGATTAGTATTGGCGAAATACATTCTGCCGTTTTTAGTCATAATGGCAAAGAGTTTTTTGCATACCGGTTTGAACAAGGAAATAGTACTGACTATTTTGATGAAAACGGGCAAAATCTGCGTAAAGAATTTCTGAAAGCGCCATTAAAATTCTCACGAATAACTTCAAAATTTTCAAATAGCCGTATGCACCCGATTCTGCGTATCCGTCGTCCACACCATGGAGTGGATTATGCCGCGCCTAAAGGAACACCAGTTCACACGATTGGAAATGGCACAATTGTAAAAGCAGCCTATTCCGGCGGAGCCGGAAGGTTGGTTATGATAAGACATAACAACGGATATTCAACGTCCTATATGCACTTAGCTGGTTTTGGACCAGGAATTCATCCGGGAGCCAGTGTAAGCCAGGGCCAGGTTATTGGGTACGTCGGAAGTTCGGGATTGTCAACAGGTGCGCATCTTGATTTCAGGGTTTATAAAAATAATGTCGCTATGGACCCGCTAAAAATTGAATCGCCACCTGCATTGCCTGTCAATATAAAGTATAAAGCAAGTTTTGATTCAGTGAAAGTGCAATACGCGAAAAATCTAAAGTTGGTTAAGTAGGTGAGATTGATTTAATTAAGTATGTGTTTTAGATTTAATTACTTTCAAAATAAACCTTTAACCTATTCTACAAAAGAGCTAAAATCCCTGCTAATGCGTTCATTTTTCATAACAGCCGGATGTCCTGCCAATAAACAATGATCACCATATTCATATTTTTTAAGTAGAAGGCTTTTTGCAGCAATAACACAGAAATCTGGTGTACTCGTGCCTTTTAAAATTGTTGTTCCAAATCCAATCCAATTATTTTCTCCAATTACAATCGGTGCTTTACCTTCACTCAATTCTTTTGTAAGCAAATTTATGGTTTTATGGAAGTCGGTATCTATTAGGGCAATATCCCATGCGAACCGACTGTTTGCGCCAATAGTGATATGATCATAGCATATGATCTTGCTATTTCCGCCTATGCAAACCCCTCTGTTTAAGTATAAACTTCCACTTTTACCGAGTATAATTGCTGTTCCTTGTCCGATTTCTGCACGACTATTAAATATTAATTGTCCTCCATTATTCTCAATTATAGTTTTGTCCTTTTTAGTCTGGAATCCATAATGTTTAAATCCTATTTTAATCATTCCATACGAGACTCCTGTTGATTTTATCTGGACTTGTCCTTTCAATGTTAACAACTTAACCCCACGCGCAAGAATAATGGGACACCGTATTGCTTGTTTTAAAGGAAGATAGTGAAGATTGAAATAAAGGGATTTCAGGTATGCGACTTTAAAACTGAAGTGTAAAAAATAATTCATAAGTTGTTGATTTAGAACCATACTGGAATACTAATTGATGCCTGAAAGACCCCGAGGAAAATGTGTTTTTTATTGAGTTGAAAAGCATAATTTTGATTTGGTGATTTCAACTTATAGCCGAGATTCAACGTAAAACATTAGTTCTCCTTATCCTTTTTTATAAATGTCAACTTGCATGTTTTCAGATAGTTTAACCATGATGATGATGCCGATAAAAGTTGGTATATTTCCCGGCTTCAGAATACTTGCGTTCCTCAGAAGTTACAGCCTTCCATCTACAACCTCAATCGGTAATATTGATTTTATATCGTAAAGAACTGTATTCCCTTTTCGCTTGCTGAAATCGAGAGTTTTAAATTCGTTGTGAGCCACTGCCAGCACAATAGCGTTGTAATCATCCATTTCATAGGCAGACACTATATCCTTTCCATATTCATGTTTTACATCTCCGGCGCTGGCCCAAGGATCGAAAATATCAACCATGCAGCCAAACTGTTCCAGTTCTTTTACAACATCTACTACTTTCGTATTGCGGATATCAGGGCAGTTTTCCTTAAATGTTATCCCAAGTACCAGGACACGCGAGTTTTTAACTGTAACATCTTTGCGGATCATAAGTTTTACCACCTGGGCAGCAATCCAGGCTCCCATGCCATCATTCATACGACGGCCGGCAAGGATAATTTCGGGATGGTAACCTACTTCCTGTGCTTTTTGAGCCATATAATACGGATCAACTCCTATGCAATGTCCCCCGACAAGTCCTGGAGAAAATTTAAGGAAGTTCCATTTCGTTCCGGCTGCGTCAAGCACAGCACGGGTATCAAGGTTCATATGCGCGCAGATACGGGCCAATTCGTTTACAAATGCTATATTGATATCACGCTGCGAATTCTCAATGACCTTAGCTGTTTCAGCTACCATAATTGAAGGTGCCTTGTGAGTGCCGGCTTTAATGACTTTCTTATAAAGCTGATCAACTTCTTCCGCAATTTCGGGTGTTGAACCTGAAGTGATTTTGTGAATGGTAGTAACTGTATGCTCTTTGTCACCAGGGTTGATGCGTTCGGGGGAATACCCGGCAAAAAAATCAACATTCATTTTCATTCCTGATGCTTTTTCAATTACAGGAACACAGTCTTCCTCAGTACAACCGGGGTAAACAGTAGATTCGTAAATTACAATATCTCCTTTTTTAATTACCTTACCTATACTTTCACTGGCTTTTATCAGCGGAGTGAGGTCGGGACGGTTGTTTTTATCAACAGGAGTTGGTACTGTAACAATGTATACATTACAATCCCGGATTTCTTCTAGTTTGCTTGTAAGATAAAGGCCTGTTACGGTAGGAATGCTTTGTGTAAGAACACTTTTAAGATTGTCATCTTCCACTTCAAGTGTACTGTCGTGTCCCTGATTTATGCCGGCGATGCGTTCCTGGTTAATGTCAAAACCTATTACAGGGTAATGCTTCGCAAATTCAACCGCGAGTGGCAGACCAACATATCCAAGGCCGATCATTGAGATTTTGTAAGACTTCATAGTGTGATTGTTAAATGCTAATGATTATGTTTCCCTTCTTGCAAGGACAAAAAGGCTTTGAACAACAATAATAGGGAAAAGTGTTAGTAATTCCTTGTTAAAATGAACTTAATTTGTGCCTTTTTTAAATTTCAGTATAGACAGGCATATGGCTCTTTTCCATATGTAGCCGTCATATTCACTTAACTCTTTTAAAAAGAAGATGGTTGCGGTTTGATTTGTTTCTTATCTTACAGTTAAAGGCTCAGACATCTGGACCAAACTTTATAATTTAAGCTATTTGTTAAACGTAATTTTTCTTTACTTCGTGTATCAGATCGGCAAAAAAACTTCTTATAAATATTTTTCCAAGCAGATAAAGAATTTGATTTGCATTTATTCCTTTTCAATTATTTCAAGACTCACTGTTACAAGTATATTTGTTCCGGTTGTACCAAGGCGTACCAGTACTTTTTTCTTTCCACGATATTCTACCATTTCGCCTTGCATACCTACTAATGTGCCCGAAACAACTATAATTTTCTGTCCTGCTGCAAATCGTTCATTGCTTACTTCAATTTCAGCGCCTTCGTGGAGTAACATTTTCAACATGTCAATCTGACGGTCGGGAATAGGTGCTGCTTTTCCTTCGAAGGTTACGTAGCAAACCAAACCTGGCGTATTTATTGCATTATAATAATCGCGCTCATTTACATGAATAAAAATATACGATCTGATAAGGGGTTCTTCTACCCATTTCAGCCGGTCGCTCCACTGATGTCGTTTACGACGGATGGGCAGATATGCTTCGAAGCCTGATTCGGTAAGCCTTGAAAGTACCTTTTTTTCGGACCGCGACTTAGTATATGCTGCATACCAGTAAGGTTCGTCAGGTTTTTTAGGGGTCATAAAGGAAATAAATGTTTCAGTGCAAAGATAGTTTTAATATATATATTTAGCAATCGTAGGCCTTCATCTATATAGATGGGTTATTCTGATTTTCGGGTCAACTTTTGCATTGTCTTTTTACTGAAATTGCCTTTACTTTATATATTCGTCAAATACTTTTCTTACGCCTTCTTCCAGTTCAATCTTGCATTTCCATCCAAGTTTTTCGAGTTTACTTACATCCAGGAGTTTTCGCATGGTTCCGTCAGGTTTTGATGAATCAAAATGTATCTCTCCTTCAAAACCTGTTACTTTTTGTATCAGTTCAGCGAGCTGTCTGATAGTCACTTCTTTGCCCGAACCAATATTTATATGAGTATTGCGGATTTCACTTGAGTTAGCAGGTTTGAGATCTTCAAAATCAACATTTTCCATCACATGAACACAGGCATCGGCCATATCGGATACATGCAGAAACTCACGTAATGGAGTTCCTGTACCCCATAAGCTAAGACTCACTTTACCTACAGTGTTTTTTGTAATACCAATTTCCGATAAAAAGCTTAGGATGTTATCTTCGGATGCATCAGCAGGCACATCGGCAACAGCACGTTTAACAAAGTCGCGACGTATCGCGGACATGTTATTAGTCTCAAGGCATTGGGCAAGGTACATTTTTCGCATCATCCCAGGAAGAACGTGGGAATTTTTCAGATGAAAATTGTCGTTAGGCCCATAAAGATTGGTCGGCATTACTGAAACGAAATTGGTGCCATACTGCAAATTGTAACTTTCACAAACTTTGATACCCGCAATTTTAGCGATGGCATAAGGTTCGTTGGTATATTCCAGTTCACCGGTCAACAAGTGATCCTCATGCATTGGCTGTGGTGCATTTTTAGGGTAAATACAGGAACTTCCCAGGAAAAGCAATTTTTTAACACCATGTACCCATGCATTATGGATGATATTGTTCTGTATCTGCAGATTTTCGATGATAAACTGTCCCCGGTAAATGTTATTAGCCATAATTCCTCCAACTTTAGCAGCAGCCAGGAAAATATACTCAGGTTTTTCCGCAGCAAAAAAAGTATGTACAGCTGCCTGATTCGTCAGGTCGAGTTCTTCAAAATCGCGCAGAACGAAATTAGTATATCCTTTTTGCTGAAGGTTTCTCAGCAATGCACTGCCTACAAGTCCGTTATGGCCTGCGATATAAATCTTTGAATCTTTTTGCATAGTTTTATCCACTAATTCGCACTAATTATTTCACTGATTTTCACGAATAAATTATATTGTAATTCGTCTTGAATGGAATTTCTGTTCGCCAAAATTAGCAAGAATAACCAAGCGCATTTTGGTTGCTTTCAAATAGTTAAGAACTGTGAAATGTTTTCCTGTGTAAGAGCATCATTAGTTTTCAGTTCGGTGATGATCTTACCATAACAAACGAAATCCGCATAATATTTTTTACTAAGTAGCTTGCCTTTGTATTCAATCGATAACTCCTTGTTCTTTTCATAAGGAATATCTCTTTCTTCAAATTCCCACATCAGAGCTTCGGCGTAAACAGCTTCAAGAAAACCAGGGCCAAGATTCCGGTGCACCTCAAAACATGCACCAAAAATTTGATATGATTCCTCTGAATATATTAGATCAACCATGGAACTATTATCCGTGCTAATTCGTGAAGATTTTTGTGCAGATTCGTGGACAAAACACTTTATTCAAAGTAATTCATCACCCTGAATCCGCCATCCTTCAGGTATTTTTCTTTCCTGGCAAGTTTAAGATCATTCTCAATCATATCTTTAACCAGTGATGCCAGATTGTGTTCTGGTGTCCAGCCTAGTTTAGTATTCGCTTTTGTTGGATCGCCGAGGAGTAAATCTACTTCGGTAGGCCTGAAATAAGCAGGATCAACCTGAACTACAACGGTTCCCGGTGCTATAATATGTTCATTATTCCGGCATGAAACAACTATGCCTTTTTCATCAAGTCCTTCACCCTTGAATTCTACATCAATTCCTGCTTCAGCAAAAGCCAGCTGAACAAAATCCTTTACCATAGTTGTAACACCTGTGGCAATTACAAAGTCTTCAGGTTTATCTTGCTGTAGCATGAGGTACATAGCCCGTACGTAATCCTTGGCATGGCCCCAGTCACGTTTTGCGGTAAGGTTACCAAGGAAAAGATTTTGTTGCATTCCCAATGCAATACGAGCTACTGCCATGGTTATTTTCCGTGTAACAAAAGTTTCACCACGAATAGGTGATTCATGATTAAACAGAATTCCATTGCAGGCAAACATATCATAGGCTTCCCGATAATTAACCGTGATCCAATAGGCATAGAGTTTAGCAACAGCATAAGGACTGCGTGGATAAAAAGGAGTACGCTCACTTTGCGGAACTTCTTGCACTAACCCATAAAGCTCACTGGTTGATGCCTGGTAGAAACGTGTTTTTTTTGTCAATCCAAGAAGCCTTATCGCTTCTAACAGACGCAGAGTTCCTATCCCATCCGCATTAGCAGTATACTCCGATGTATCGAAACTCACTTTTACATGCGACATCGCAGCCAGGTTGTATACTTCATCAGGTTGTATTTCCTGTACAAGGCGTATCAGGTTCGAAGAGTCAGTCATATCACCGTAATGGAGAAAGAAATTTCTCTTTTCCGCATGAGGGTCCTGGTACAAATGATCAATACGATCGGTATTAAAAAGTGAACTTCGGCGCTTAAGACCATGGACCTCATACCCTTTTTTGAGTAGAAATTCAGCCAGATAGGCACCATCCTGTCCTGTGATCCCGGTTATTAAAGCTGTTTTCATATAGTATAAATAAATTTAGTATGTACTGTTAGTTGTTGGTTTAAAATCCATGTTTCGTTCAGTAATGGAAACACATTTCCCTAAACGGGACCGTTTTTCATAATAGAACACATTGGCTATCTGTATTTAATATATTGATAAACAGATTATTGCAAAATATCGCAGAATAAATGAAGCAGTAACTATTCTGTTATTTATTAATTAATCTGTTAGGCAGTATATAAAAGTCCAAAAATAGTGCCATTAAATTAAGCCTTGTTTTTATGCAAGTATAAGATGCTTTAAAACTTAAACCAGGAAGTAGTTCTCAAAACCTGAAATAGTTCCGGTGATAGTTATATTTGTTTCCGGATACCTTGAGCTATAATTATACTTTTGCGGGCATCTTCAAGACCAAAACCGTTTCCGGCCAGTATTTGTTCATAGCTTCGCGTATGTAAATCAGTGAATCCCTCGCTGAATTCTACTTCTTCACCATCAACCGTTATTGAACGGTAAGTACGTTTCCCTTGCTCTTTAGCTTGCGTTGGTAAATGGCCATCATTGATACTCAAATGCCAGTTAACATTAGCCTTTTCAAGTTTAAGGAAACCTGCGGCCTGGTCATTTTCATGTAATTTTACAATATTTTCATTTACATCGCCGAATATCCAGGTAAGCATGTCAAAAAAATGGATTCCAATATTAGTGGCAATTCCGCCAGAATGTTCAAGGTCCCCTTTCCATGAAATATGATACCATTTACCACGGCTGGTAATGTAATTAAGTTTTACATCATACACTTTCCCAAACGGGCCATTGGCGATTTTTTCACGCAAAGCAATGATAGCCGGGTGCAGTCGAAGCTGAAGTATAGTGAAAATCCGTTTCCCTGTTTCCTGTTCAAGTTCAGCCAATGCGTCAAGGTTCCAGGGGTTGAGAACCAAGGGCTTCTCGCAGATTGCGTGAGCTTCGTTGCGCATGGCAAGCCGCATATGAGCATCGTGAAGGTAATTGGGTGAACAGATGCTTACATAATCAATCTTATATCCCGGACCTTTACGACGAAGTTTATCCAGGTGCCTGTCGAAACGTTCAGGTTCTGTAAAGAAATTGGCATCAGGGAAATAACTATCCATTATGCCTACTCCATCGTAGCGGTCGAGGGCTGCTACAAGTGTATTCCCGGTTTCTTTAATTGCTTTCATGTGCCTGGGGGCAATATATCCACCAGCTCCAATAAGTCCGAAATTCAAAGGGTGTTCTGACATAATTCTTTTTAGAACAAACTATTTATGATTCTGTTTATGCAAAGATACACATTTTACTTATTTTGAAAGTAATTCATCTCCTACGCATCAAGGGGTAAAGAAAATTATTTAATATTAGTAGGTATTGAAATCTGTATAATAGCGTAGATTTAAGTGTTATTTATTAGTTGAAATTGCTAAATTCTGAATTGTAAAACAACTCATCAATTCTATACCTTTGCTCCTATAAAACTTTACTAATGACTGATCCAATCATTTCCACAACAAATCCTCATATTAAAAACATACTTAAACTGCAGGCAAACAGCCGCGACCGACATAGTCAGAATCTCTTTGTTATTGAAGGATACCGTGAGATTTACAGGGCGATGATTTCCGGAATCGAAATTAAAGAGTTGTATGTTTGTCCCGAGCTTGACAGGCAGGGTAGGAGTGAGGAACTTCTGGAAATGGATAGCCGGATACATTTACTGCAGGTAGGAAAGGCTGCATTTTCACGAATTGCTTATCGCGAAGGATCTGATGGTCTTGTGGCACTTGCAGTGCCCCGAATTCTCAAACTTAGCGAATTGGAACTAGGTGAAAACCCACTAATTCTTGTTCTTGAGTCAGTTGAAAAACCAGGTAACCTGGGAGCCATTATGCGAACTGCAGATGCTGCAGGAATAGATGCAGTAATTGTTTGTGATCCTTTAACTGATATTTATAATCCAAACGCGATACGCTCAGCTGTCGGATGCATTTTTACCTGCCAGGTAGTTACCTGTTCATCAAAGGAAGCTATTGATTGGCTTAAACATAAAAAGGTCAAAGTATATGCTGCGGCACTTACCGAGAAAGCCTCTATTTATCATCAGATGGATTTTATGGGTTCTACCGCTATTGTAATGGGTACTGAAGCTACGGGATTAAGCATCGAATGGCTGGATAATTCTGACAATCAGATTATTATTCCGATGAAAGGGATTGCAGATTCAATGAATGTTTCTACTTCTGCTGCAGTGCTGGTTTTCGAAGCAGTAAGGCAACGTGAGCAGAGCAGGCGTTAGCCTTGCGGAATTAGGATCAATTTCTTTTTTTTGATTTAATCAAAAAATAACCACGATATTCCGAATTTAAATGCAGCGTCTGCCTGAGGATAATCCGGAACAAGTATGTAATTATAGCTCATCAGGGCAGCATTAAAGTGTTCATATTTTACAAACATCCGGGCTCTTTTAATATTAATATTAATAAAAACATCCAGGTACGGATAATTTCCTGATATATAGTTATTTTGCCTGTAAAATGCCCTTAAGGATGGCATATAGGCATCCTGGTACCATTGGGAGTGGTAGGTGCCACTAACCCCTATCTGAGAATGCAGTGCTTTTTTAAACAATTCAACATCATAGCATAAAGAAAGCTTTCCTATGAGTGCAGGAAGTTGCAGAATACTGTCGGGTGTAATTTGTTGCCCGGCTACATAAACGGTAGTTATCCAGTGTTTTAACCTGAATTCTTTGCTTGCATGCGCTGCCAGTACGGTTAATGCGTTTGTATACTGTTCAGGTTGAATATTTTGATTCAGATACACATAATTAGTCAGTCGCGTATACGATGCTTTCATGTCGAAGCCTTTCAGAATTACCCCAAATTCACCCTTTATGTAGTCCTGTGTTCCAAAAGAATTATCCCAAGCTGACTTGAAATAGTCAGTATAATAATTGGTGAAATAAAAATCGGGATGCATCATCCCTTTCGACACATTCAGATAAGCTTTATGATTCTGCTTTCCGAAAAACTGGTAGAAACTTCCATCCAGAGAGTAATCACCACTTTTATATCCTCCAAGTACAAGATATCCGGAAGCTTTGAAGAATGTTTTCTGCCTGATAATTCCTTTCAGCATTCCAAAAGGTACTGTTTGCCTGAAAACATCCAGCATGGTTGTATCGCGAAGAAGTTTATCTGTTTGAAACCGGATACCGAATGAGTATTGTAAAGGGAAACTTTTCCCTAAAGTATCCGGTACTTCATTTGAATATACAATGCAGTTTTCGAAATGAGTAAGCTTAATCGTATCAAAAATGGGTACTGTGTCGTTGAAATAGGTTGGGTAAATTGTATAGAAAGCAGATTTCGATATCGAAGTATTATCTTCATATGCTGTACCTGTTCGGGAATATCGCATTGTATAAACAATACGGCCAGCATCAAATTTACGGGGTACTAATATTGTAGCTGTATCGATTTTTCGGGCAACAGTTGGCTTCAGAATATTGAAATACTGCTGTAAAACAAAACCATTACTCTTACTACGGTTAGTAGCATCCGAAAGATTTACTTCAAATACTTTCCTGTTTGATTCAATATTCTGCGTAAAATTGGTTATATCTGATATACCCCCATTTTCATAATTAAGGCTGTAGTCGGTTCTGTATGTTAGTATGGCGCCATAGCGTTGTGAAGGGTATAAAAATGCGGCGTAAAATGTGCCTCCGGCGTTAAATGCCCGCTGTCGCAAATAGAGGCCTGGTGCATTAGCGAAACGCGCATTCAGTCCAAGATAAATCCCATTACCAATCCTTTGGGAGAAAGCGATATTAAATTTTTGTTCCTTAGCCGGGCCCATATGATACATCAGGTGAGAAAATGGACTTGCACTGATATAAAATTTTATGCTGTCATCTTTTAGCGTATAGGGTTCATATACATCTGACCGAAAGCGGAAAGTAGGCGATGGGTTTAATTTGAAAAGTAATGGATATGATGCTGATCCTGGATTTCCTAGGTTAGCATAAAACTGGTTATTTCGCCTGGTAACTTCATATTCCTCAAAATGAGTAAGTGGTTTTGAAACTTTATATCTTGTATATGCTCCTTGCTCATTTAGGAAAAAAAAGCTTACAAAAACCGAATCAGGGCTGCGAACATCTTTCTTAACATCTTCAGCATTTTCTGCCCCGGCATTTTCATCCCCTTCAGTACGTTGGGCATAAGAACTTAAGACTAAAAGAATGAAAAAAATAAGAATCAGATGTATTCGCAGCAAGCTCATTAGTATTTAAGGTTGGCAATATTCGATTTAAGCGGTAAAAGTACTGAAAAATCTGATAAGGGTGAATGTTATCAAAGGTTAGATTCCGCTCACTTTATAATAAATTAACAGAACCTGATTATTCATGAGGGAGGTTATCACCTCAAGTTAAAAAACAGGGATAAGCCTGTTTGGTTAGGAGAGTAGTTTAAATAAAAGGCAAAAAAAAACCCCACTTACTTTCGTAAGCGGGGTAATAAAATTCGGCGGCGACATACTCTCCCGATTTGATTCAGTACCATCTGCGCAGGCGGGCTTAACTTCTCTGTTCGGAATGGGAAGAGGTGG